>JBDKGX010000048.1:0-17096 GCA_039797965.1 Pseudomonadota bacterium | reverse complement strand
TGTACTCAGCGGATTTATTAAAACATGTGCGTCATTTGCCACTGACATGGCGGGCAGTATTAGCCTTTGGTTTAACTGATGAAACTTATGCAGCCGTTAAACCGTATTACGCGAGTGGGCGTTTAACCGAGGCGACTGGGTATTGGGCTTATTTGGGGTCGGTAGCGGCGATGTATGGTATGTGGAATGCCACCACGCTACTGGGCTATTTTGTGGGAAGTAAAATCCCTAATTTGAGTCAATGGGGTTTAGAGTTTGCTATGGTCGCGACCTTTATTGGCATTATTACTCCGTACTTAAAATCGTTACCCTACTGGGGGGCTTTTTTGTGTGCCAGTTTCGCTTCATTAGCCTTAGTTCATTTACCGAATCAGTTGGGGTTATTGATCGCAGCATTAATTGGGGTGAGTGCGGGTATGCTTATTGAGTATATTCAAACCCAAGTACTCAACACACAGGGGGCGGTATGATGGTGTGGGTTATTATGGGGATGTTTGCCGTCACTTTTGGTGTGCGCTTTGTGTTATATGCCCGCGCGGAAAAGGTTACTTTGCCATTATGGGTGGAAAAAGCCCTGCGCTTTGTACCCGTGTCGGTGCTGAGTGCTTTGATTATGCCTATGATTTTTATGCCAAATAAACAGTGGGATATTAGTCTTACCAACCCTTGGTTAGTGGGTAGTGTGGTAGCCTTTATTTTAGGTCTAGTTCGCCAACAACCTTTGTTAACGATTGTGGGGGGAGTGGTCGCCTTTTTTCTGACTCAGTGGCTGACTGGGGGGATGCTATAAAGTTGAGTATTTTGTAATCATAAATTTATTAATTCATAGCGCAAAAATTTTTTTTCAACCTATACTTTGTAAGGTTAATAGTGGTAGTAGCAATGAGTTAATCTGTCAAATCTAATTCAACTCAGAGTTTTGTGTGTAGCTCTGAGTGCCTACCAGTTGTAAGCCGAGGGTTAGAGTCTTTACTAGGAGACACTAGGTTGAGAACAGGAAGTGCGCTCAAATACTACTGCATCACCTCAGTAGTATTAGTTATGGTAGGTTTTGCCCCTACCTTTGCAGGTGAACCCCTATTAAACGAGCCACTAGGCGCGTTACCCACTGTGGAATCATTACAGCTTGACCCCGCCAAAATTGCCCTAGGCAAGCGCTTATTTCACGATACTCGTCTCTCCAAAGACCTTACGACCTCTTGTGCATCGTGTCACGACTTAAGTAAAGCGGGTGTGGATAACCTCAAACGATCACTGGGGGTGCGTCGTCAAGAAGGGGGGATTAATGCACCTACTGTGTTTAATAGTGGTTTGAACTTTAAGCAATTTTGGGATGGACGGGCTACCACCCTCGAAGAGCAAATAGATCAAGTGGTACATAATCCATTGGAGTTGGATATGACTTGGTCAGAAATAGTAGAGCGTCTTAATGCGGATACTGAGTTAGCTCAACAGTTTAAAGTGTCCTATCCAGAAGGGTTGGGTCAAAACTCTATACAAGAGGCTATTGCCACCTTTGAGCGTTCTTTACTTACACCCTCGCGGCTTGATCGCTATTTAAAAGGTGATGAGAAGGCGCTAAGTGAGAGTGAGCAAAAGGGGTATCAGTTATTTAAAAGTTATGGGTGTATCGCTTGTCACCAAGGAGTCAATATTGGCGGCAATATGTTCCAAAAGTTTGGCGCGTTAAATGACTATTTTACCGTGCGAGGTAACCTCACTAAAGCTGATTTAGGTCGCTTTAATGTCACCCAAAAAGAAGCAGATCGCCATGTTTTTAAAGTACCCTCACTACGCAATGTGGCTTTGACAGCGCCTTATTTTCACGATGGTTCCGCGGAGAGTTTAGAGGCTGCTATTGAGGTGATGTTTAGACATCAGTTAGGGCGTACAGCTCCTGATGAAGACAAAGCTTTAATCGCCCAGTTTTTAAAAACATTAACGGGTGAAACAGTAGGAGCCAAACCGTGAAAACCTTTATTCGTACTACCTTGTTAATTCTTTTTATTAGTGCCTTGATTTTGGGTTTGGCGGCTTTAGTTTATAAAACGCGCTCGCTGGATCCTGCCCTACATCAATCAGTTAATGTACCGATTCAAACCTTGGAAAATATTAACGCGCAATGGGATGTAGACGTTTTACGCTCTAGAGAAGGGTTAAATGCCAATTATGATCGCTTAACTAACTCCATTCCCACACTACGTCAGACCCAAAGTACTCTAAAAAAGATCATTATCGAGCTTAACGATTCTAAACTTGAGCAGGCTAATGAGACGTTAAATGGTCTTTTAGAACAGAAAATAGCGCTGATTGACAACTTTAAAAGCCAACACGCTTTACTGCGCAACTCTTTACGTTTTTTGCCCACAGCGGTTGAACAGTTAGATGTTCAATTAGCCAGTTCGCCTATGCCGTCACCCAGTACAGATACGGCAACCACTACATTAAGTTATAAAGAGTTGGGTAGCCTTGCCACTGAGCTACTGACTGATATTTTAAAGTTTAATGCTCTTCCTGATGTGACTAATCAACAGCAAGTAGAAGCACTGATTAGTCGGTTAGAAAACTTGGACGCAGATTACCCCCTGCTTATCAAGGATCAGCTTAGTATGATTATGAATCATGCACGTACTATTTTGATGCAACGTGAGAGTGAAGATGCTGTTTTAGCAGAAAGTGATGCCTTACCGGTTGAGCAAAGCCTGAGTACTTTAGTTCAGCAATTTGAAAACTACTTTGCGACCTTGCAACAAGAGCATGACCAATGGAGCAAGGCGCTAAATATCTACGCAGTTAGTTTATTAGGCTTATTGCTATTAACGGGTATTAATTTATGGAGAAGCTATCGATCACTAGATCAAGCTAATGCATTGTTAGAGCAACGTGTTAAGGAGCGTACAGCTGAACTAACCCGCACTTTAGAGCAGTTGAAAGAGTCACAGTTACAATTAGTTCAATCAGAAAAAATGGCTTCTTTAGGTCAAATGGTGGCGGGAATTGCCCATGAAATTAATACGCCACTCGCCTATGTCAAAGGCGGTTTGGAAATCATTAATACTCGTATAACGGATATGCATGATTACGTGGCAGAAACTCAACAGCTAATGAGCTTTATGTCAGCGCCAGAGGGCGAGAGTGTATCGGAAGAAGCTTTGGCGGAACAGTTTGCACTAGTACAAGACATCACGAGTGCGTTTATTGAAACTGAGGCTATAGATGAGTTAAAGGCATTAGTAGGTGATGGTCTGTATGGTATAGAACATATTGCTGAAATCGTACGTAACCTAAAAGATTTTAGCCGTTTGGATCGTGCTAGAGTGGATGAGTTTAATGTTAATGAGGGCATCAAAAGTACATTAAGCATTGCTAGAAATATTGTTAAATACCGTCGTATTGACTTACAACTAGCTGATGTACCTAATATTTTATGCGCTCCTTCGCAGATCAACCAAGTATTCCTCAATCTCATCAATAATGCTTGCCAAGCCACCAACCCTGAAACTGGATTAATTACAATTACTACGGCAAGTGCTGAGCAAGGTGTAATCATAAAAGTTGCTGATAATGGCAGTGGTATTGCACCTGAAGTACTGGGTAAAATATTTGATCCATTTTTCACCACTAAAAAAGTAGGTGAGGGAACTGGGCTGGGTTTATCGATTGTCCAGCGCATTATTAAAGAGCATGGTGGGCGAATGAGTGTTGAATCCACGGTAGGACAAGGTACTTGTTTTACGGTGTGGTTGCCTCAACAGCATCAACCCATACTAGCTTCTGAACCCATAGCTCCCATGGATTTACAGGCTGTTTAAAGCGGTAGTCAAGGCATCAAAGGATTATCATCATGAGCCAAGCCCCCTCTAATATTGTCCAATTGGCTAGGTTGCGTCGCCTCGCTAATGATCAAGCACATCTTCAAGCGGCGCCCAAACCCAAAATCCTATTTGTGGACGACGAGGAGCGTATCCTCAATAGCCTCAAGGCATTATTTCGATTGCACTATGATGTGACTGTTTCGACAGATGGTTATCATGCACTAGAGTTGCTTAAACGTGAGCACTTTCACTTATTAGTGAGTGATCAACGTATGCCAATTATGCAAGGGGTCGATTTACTGCGGCAGGCTAAAACGATTTCACCTCAAACGGTACGGATTTTATTAACAGGGTTTTCAGATTTAGCAGCTATTGTTGGGTCAGTTAATGAAGGTGAGGTGTATCGATTTATTAATAAACCTTGGGATAATGATGAGCTACAGGACATCATTGCAAGTGCGGTAAAAATTGGAGTGGATTTAGCAGCGTTACCCAAGCCTGCTATTAAACCTCTTGATATCGAGGAGCCAATTATTGCTCAACGATTCGAGGAGAAACCGAGTGCAAAACTGATCACTATTCCACCGACTGCTGCAACGTCTTTGTCCGCGACTGATCACTTTCCCGCTAATGAACCACATTTAGATCATCATTATCATTATGCAGAGCCTACGTGGAGTCCAGACACGCGTGTACTATTTTTAGATCATGACCAAGAGTTATATCACTGCTTTCAAGCCTCTGAACTGACCAGCTGTCAAAGCCTTTCAGCGCGTACAGCAGAGGAGGCGCTACAACTCATGCAGCATTATGAAGTCCATGTATTAGTAGCTAGTATTGATGGTATGGATAGAGCCAATTTAGGGTTATTGTGCCTACTCAAAAAAGAGCATCCTCACATAGTATTGCTAGCCGTGGCGCGTTTAGGTGATGCGGATACCGTTATTGGTTTGGTGAATTCAGCACGAGTTTTCCGTGTGATTTTCCATCCTTTACGTCCTAAAGTATTTAGACCTCATTTAGAAGCAGCTCTAAAACAAGTCAAACAAGTCCAAATGCAACCCGAACTACTCAGGGTACAACAGGCGAAAGCGGTAGAGCCTAATAGTAGTTTTATGGCGGGCTTAGGTAGTGCGATTAAATCTAAACTTAGTTCAATCAAAAGTTTATTTGGGCGCAAGCGTTCCTAATGAGAGTTAAATCTACTGCAACCCTCCCTAGGTTAGAGAGGGTACTAGGGGAGAGTGTTAGGCAGTAGTACTTTCAGGGCGTAAACGTTGTTGAATCGCTTTGACTTGCTCTTTATTCACCAGTACTAGCTCTTGTTTTTCGAGAGGTACTTCGGAGTTGAGGTTGTACTCTTGCATAAAGTAATGCAGGAGTGCCGCTTTCATTTTCATCTGTAGTTTGCCTTTATTCATACCGTAATCCCGTGCAATGGCCTCTTGCTGTTCTGGGCTGAGATACGAGTTTGGACTCAGTATTAGTGCCACTTCGGTATGCCACTCGTAATCTTGAGCGACTTCAACGTCACTCGGTTTGTGATGGCGAATTTCTAAAATCCGTGACAGCACAAAATCACGAAAATCATGATTATTATCGCAATAGCTGCGGCAATGCCAACGCTTGTCTGCAAAGCCTAAGGCATGAGGCATAATCCACCGCCAACTCGGATTCGGCTGGCTAAAGGATTGATACTTAATCTCAATGGCTTGTCCTTCCCGAGTCGCTCGTACAATCTGGCGCACAATATCAGCATCAATTGAACGCTGAATATTCGGCAAAGTGGCATAGTCTATATTGCGAATCGATAACAAAGACTCAGGATTATGCTGCTCACTCAGTAATTGCTCTAAGTAACGCTCAGCATTGGGCTTAATAAATTTGGGTTCAAAGGTGGGGGGCGCAAAGTAGTACTTTTTGCTCTTATCGTACTCAATATTTTGTGGGGCTAGTTCTTGATATCGCTTGATATCGGCAGAAGCTTGCGGGGTCGATACGCCAAAAAATTGAGTAATGTCTTTACGATTGACCTTGCCATCCCAGTACAACAAGTACTCGATAAAGTCGATACGCCGCTCCATACCCCATTGCATGACAGATTCGTTGCTCATGGTGTCCTTCTCGTTGAGTTGTTGGGATTTATTATCCACGCACTACAGCTTTTTCACTAGCGGTTGTGTGTCAGTTCTTGGTCGTGATAGGTGGGCATAGTATTAATATGAGTAAAAATACTTTACTAGTTAAATTATTTAACCTATAATTTATCTTAACTGATCAGACAGCAGAACAGTAATAAGTACTCCACCCTAATCCATCGTGGGAGTACTTCGGTCAGAACATTTAGTGATTGAGAAAGCGCTGATTTTAGTGAGTTAAAGTTGAGGATTTAAACTATGTCGATGATAGTAGAAGTGTATGCAAAGGATGAAATCCTAAAAAATTTCAATAGTTTGCTCTTACAATATAAAAAAGATCGTACTCAATTTATTACTAAAGCGGCTGAAGCAGAGAAAAAACAAAACGAAGCCATTGTAAAAGCCGCCTCACAAACCACCATTCCTAATATTGTGAATGGCATTGCCGAATTACAATTAGGCTTTAATAGTACTTTAAATGAATTAGCTCAAAAGTTAGGTCAGGAAACTAAACGCTTACAAGCATTACAACAAGCGATTAAAGTTGAGGAAGATACTTTAGAGCAGTTACGCCGTATTAAAATATCAGCTGAAGCATTTGATATTTTAAAACATGATCATCAAAATGTATTAGCCACTTTAATTGAAAACCATGAAAAAGCGCTTGAGAATTTAATTAAAGAGCAAGACGCTACTAAAACACAATGGCATAAACAAGCTCAAGTAGTTTTGGATGAGCAATCTACTTATCAAGCTAGTTTAATCAAAGTACGTACTTTAAAAGGTGACGAGTATAAATATGATCAAGTGCGTAAATTAAAATTAGCCTTGGATAAGTTTGATACTAGTAAGAGTACTTTAGAGTATCAATTAAAAGAGCAAAGTGCTGACAAAGATAAAGACTGGAATAAACGCCGTAAAGCACTAGAAAAGCAAGCGCCACAGTTAGCAAAAAGTCGGGAAAAGCTCACGGGATTTGATGATAAGCTTAAAGATGAAGCCAATAAAGCCCGCGAGAAAGCCATTCAAAAAGTTCATCGTGAAGCTAAAGTCGAAACAGAGTTATTAGAAAAAGATAATGCCGCTAGCATTGAGGTTTATGAGTTACAAATTGTCGCTTTAGAAAAAACCATTGTTGAAAATCAAACCCAAATTATGGAATTAACTCAACAGTTAAATGCAACGCTTGAACGTGTTCAAGTCCTTGCCGCTAATGCCGTTTCTAAAGATCAATAATCAGGATTTTCAACCATGACTAAGCCCACTTTAAAAAGTACTAAACAAGAAATCTTAGAGGCGTATGAAGTTGCATTAACAGAGTTAAATCAAGCTAAAAAGGATTTAACCCAAGCTAAAAAAGTAGTTACTAAGCCTACGACTAATAACACTGTTGAAAAGGTTGATACTAAAGCGACTGAGCCAGTCATTATGTGTAAAAATGAGGTTTCTGTTGAGGCTATTGTTAATGAGTTAAGCCACTTACAAAATCAATTTGGTGATGCAGCAAGTACTTTACAACAACAATTAAGTGCAGAAGCCTTAAATTTACAAAACTTAAATACTGAAGTTGCAAAATATCGTGAGCAATTAAAGTTGCTACATCATATTGAAGTTGCTGAGCAAACTTTAAGTACTTTAATGGAGCAATATGAAAGTACTGCTGAACAGCAACAAAGCGAGTACTCAGCTAAACAAAAGGCATTAAGCGAACAACTCGCCCAATTACGCCAAGAATGGGCGCGAGAGCAAAAAGAGCATGAGTTGACGTTAGCTGAGTCTGACAAGGCACTGAAAAAACAGCGTCAGCGTGAGCAAGATGAATACGATTATAATTTTGACCAGCAAAAAAAGCAGGATGAAGCTGAATATAACCAGCTCAATAAAAACTATGAGGATCAATTAGCACTGATTAAAGAAAAAGCCGAATTAGCGTGGGCTGAATTAGAGGAGACTCTAAAGAAAGAAGAGAAAGAAGCGGCTGATTTAATTGAAAAAGCTGAAAACGCCGATAAAGACTTAGAAAAAGCAGTGAAAAAGGCAGAAGACGAAGGCACTGGCATTGCTAAAGGTCAGGTGAAAAACGCAGCTGATTTAATGAAAAAAGATTTTGATGGTAAGCGTCGCGTCTTTGAGTTACGGATTAATTCATTAGAGGCAACGGTTGCCAAACAAACGAATCACATTCAGGTTTTAACGAAACAATTAAGTACTGCTTTACAACAAGCACAGGACTTAGCCGTGAAAGCCTTGGAAGGTAGCTCTAATGCGAAATCATTTGCAGCTATGAAAGAGATTGCCCTTGAGCAGGCCAAAAATGCTCAAAAAGGCAAATAATAACAATAAGCTAATCACAAAACTCGCGGAACCCTCTTGAGCGCACTCCCCAGTGCGCTTTTTTTATTATTAAAAATAGAGTCTATCCAAAGGGGTGTTTGCCTGCATTAATAAATACTGATATACCTAAACCAGCCTTAACTGGAGTTTGGCGTATGAGTACTTTCCCCACACCTGCCTTAATTGACCGCTTTGGGCGTCGCATTAATTATGTTCGTTTATCAGTGACTGATCGTTGTGATTTGCGTTGTGTTTATTGCATGGCGGAAGACATGACGTTTGTGCCACGCACGCAATTATTGACCTTGGAAGAAATGGCACGAGTCGGGCGCGCCTTTGTGCAATTGGGGGTGAGTAAAATCCGTTTGACCGGAGGTGAGCCACTCACACGGCGTAATATCGTGTATTTGTGTGAGGAGTTAGGGGCATTAGACGGTCTGCGCGACCTTACAATGACGACCAATGGTACACAATTACGCACTTATGCCACTCCACTTAAAAAGGCAGGTTTAACAAGACTCAATATTAGTCTGGATACTTTAAAGCCAGAGCGCTTTAAACAATTAACTCGTCTGGGTGATTTAAATAAAACTTTAGAGGGGATTGATGCTGCATTAGAGGCAGGGTTTGAGCGGATTAAACTCAATGCGGTCGTACTTAAACATCGTAATCATGATGAAGTACTTGATTTAGTCCAGTTCGCGTTTGCTAAGGGGCTGGATATTAGCTTTATTGAGGAAATGCCTTTAGGTGAAATTGCTGAGCATAATCGTGTTGAGGCTTATTATTCTAGTGATGAGATTTTAAAAGATTTACGTGAGTACTTTGATTTGCAACCTGTTGCTGAGCGCACGGGCGGACCTTCTAAGTACTATGGTGTAGCAGGTAGTTCACGGCGGGTAGGGTTTATTTCGCCACATAGTCATAACTTTTGTGGGGACTGTAATCGTGTGCGCGTGACGGCTGAGGGGCGATTGCTATTGTGTTTGGGGCAGGAGCATTCGGTCGATTTAAGGCGAGTACTGCGGGCTAATCCATTAGATGATCAGCTTTTAATGGAAGCTATTCAAAATGCCATGCAGATTAAACCCTTAGGGCATGAGTTTGAGAGTACAGTGAATAAGGCGCAAGTGATGCGTTATATGAATATGACGGGTGGCTAGTGATGGGTTAGGGCGATGAAAGGCGTAAACATGTTACACCTTTCATAAGAGGATAAGCTTATTGAGCTTTGCTTACCATGAAGTCTACAGCAGCTTTGACCTGCTCATCAGTAAAGGCTGGATTGCCACCTTTAGCAGGCATCAAGTTTTTGCCTTTTAATGAGCTGGTATACAGTGCTTCCATACCAGTAGCGATACGCGGTGCCCATGCCGCTTTGTCACCAAGTTTAGGTGAGCCAGATACGCCTACTGCATGGCAAGAGAAACATAATGTGTTGTAAATTTTCTCGCCTTCTGCATTAGCGCTAACTGCTTGAGCTTGAGGAGCAGGGCTTGCTGCAGCCGCAGGTGCTGCTGGAGTAGCTTTTGGCGCTTCTGCCGGAGCTGCTACTGGAGCTGCTGCTTTAGGTGCTTCAGCCGGAGCAGGTGCCGCCGGAGTTGCTACTGGAGCGGGTGCTGCCGGAGCTGCTGCTTTAGGTGCTTCAGTAGCAGCGGGTGCTGCTGGAGCAGGTGTTGCCGGAGCTGCTACTGGAGCAGGTGTCGCTGGAGCTGCTGCTGCGGGTGCCGCCGGAGCTGCTACTGGAGCAGCATCAGCGTTGGCTAAATTAAAGCCTGCTTTACCCGTCATATAAAGAATTGCGTCTGTTAATTCTTGTTCTGTGAGTGAAGGATCACCGCCCTTTGCAGGCATTTGATTCTTGCCATTAGTGGCTGAATTTAATAAGCCTTTTAGACCTTGAGCCACACGAGGTTCCCATGCTGCTTTGTCGTCAACTTTAGGTGCTCCCAAAGTACCTGTAGAGTGACAGCTAGAACACACGGCTTGAAAGACTTGATCGCCTGTACGCGCTACTGGAGCAATGGATTTGTCCACCGTTTTAACCATACCAATGCGTTGCAAATCTTGATCGATGGTGGAAGTCATTTGATTTGCTGGATCGTCTAGCCCCTTGGTACTATTTTTTTCAATAGTACTCATTAAATTGGTGACTAGAACAAAAACCGTTGCTCCCAATACTAATAAACCGCCGACCAACACTGGTTTGGCCATTGGATCATTGGGTGGAGTTGAGTGAGCCACTATATTTCTCCCATTAACCGGGTCAAAGGATCGGCCTTGCCCGCATGATAAATTTAAAAAGGGTTACAAATCTGTTTAATCGGCAAGAATTATATTTGAAACCGCTAATATGCACCAATGCTCTTTAGGGGAAAGTTGTAATATTCCGTAATTTTTCAATGGAATTACTGAGTACTTCACTAAACAATACCTAAAGCCTGAAACTAAATTGGACTCATTCTATAGATTTTTGTATTATCCGTAATCCTACTATGCGCCCTTAGCTCAGCTGGATAGAGCGTTGCCCTCCGGAGGCAAAGGTCAGAGGTTCGAATCCTCTAGGGCGCGATACCTACCTCTCACTTCATTCTACCTCAATAGTCCTTTGTTTCTATTAATTTAAATACCAACTGCCCTAAGTATTGTAATGCCTGCTCTAGTGTGGATGTCCAAGGATGTGCGCAATTGAGTCGGATAAAGTTTTGATATTTTTGTGAAGCCGAAAAAATTTGCCCTGGCACAATACTAATTCTAGCCTCTAACGCTTGCTGGCATAGTACTAGTGCATTGATTTTACTGTCCAACTCTACCCATAACACAAACCCTCCTTTGGGTTGAGTCACACGAGTATTAGCGGGAAAGTACTTGCTAATCGCGTGGGTAAATAAGCTGACTTGGCGTTGATAGTTACTTTGAGCTTGGCGTAAATAACGCTCATAACTATTTTGCTCTAAATAGTGTGCCACTGCCATTTGTTGCATCGTCGGGGCAGCGAGATTGGCAATATATTTTAAGTACTCCACTGGTTGAAAGTAGGCTCCGGCTACCATCCAACCTAAGCGCAAACCCGGTGATAACGTTTTGGAAAAGGATGAGCAATAGATAACTTTACCCAAGGGGTCAAAGCTATGCAGACTGCGAGGGCGCTCGCCACTAAAACCTAAATCACCATAAATATCATCTTCAATCAGCACCATATTATGCCGATGGGCTAGTTGCACTAATTGACGCTTTTTGTCGTCTGTCATTAAGCACCCCAACGGGTTACTAAAATTGGGAATGACTACACAAGCCTTAACTTTCCATTGTTCCAACGCTAGGGTTAAAGCGGGAATGCTAATCCCTTCTTGTGGATCAGTAGGAATTTCTAAAGCCTTCATCCCTAAGGCGTCAATCACTTGCAGTAAGCCATAAAAAGTGGGGGACTCAATGGCAATAGTATCTCCTGGCTGAGCAACCGCTTGGAGAGCCAAGGTAATCGCTTCTTGGCAACCATTGGTAATCAGTACTTCATTACTATCCACATTACTGCCAAATAAGTACATGCGCTTAGCAATCTGATGTTGTAGCTCGGGTAATCCGGGAGGAAAAATGTAATTAGCTGTGCGTCGTCCATGTTGACGTACAATATGGCTTAGACTACGTTGGAACGCTGCTAATGGGAGAAAACTAGCATCCGGTACCGCAGCCCCCAAGTGCGCAATCGCATCATGATTAGCCGCCTGAGCTAATTGCAGTACTAAGGCTTGACCTGTCACCGCAATCGGTTTTAATTCAGGGCGTGATGGGTGTGGAGTCTTTAATCTAAGGGGGACTTGATGCGTGACATAATAACCAGAGCGTGGGCGAGCTTCGAGTAAGCCACTATTTTCTAGTTGACGTTGGGCTTGCACAATGGTGGAAATACTGACACCAAACTGAGTACTTAAATGCCGTACTCCCGGCAAACGCATACCGGGGTGATAAACCCCTTTATGAATGCGTTGGGTGATTTGGTGAGCAATGTCATTATACAGCGTCATAGCAATACAGTTTCTTGTTAGATAGATAAGTACAGGCACAGTATACGCTGGACTGTACTGGGAAAATATAAATTATTCTGAATCTGTACTGGTACGCATTTATTGATAAAGTACTCGAACAGTGCAGTAATCAACTGAGTCAACGTACTCAAACATTTATTAAAAAAGGTTTTAAAGGCAATGAGCGATATAGCACAGTGTTGGATTAATGGTGAGGTGATTCCCGCTAATCAAGCCAAGGTCTCCGTGTTTGATCATGGGTTTTTATATGGTGATGGAATTTTTGAAGGCATTCGTTTTTATAATAAACGGGTGTTTCGCTTACCGTTGCATATGGCTCGTTTAAAGCGCTCTGCTCGTGCCTTGCAAATTGAGGTTCCTCTAGATGATCAAGCCTTCACGGATGCTATCTATGCCACGATTAATGCCTGCCCTATGCCGGATGGTTATTTGCGAGTGCTGGTAACGCGTGGGGTGGGAGCCTTAGGCATTAATCCGGCGAATTGTGCTAAACCCAGTGTGATTATTATTGCCGACAAGCTCGTCATGGTAGGTGAGGAGGAGCGCAATAAAGGTTTACGCGCCATCATTGCCTCGACTCGTCGTATGACCGCGGATCGTTTAGACCCACGTATTAAAAGCCTTAACTACTTAAATGCTATCCAAGCCAAAATGGAAGCGAACTATTCGGGGGTCGATGAGGCGATCTTATTGAATGAGCGCGGTTTTGTCACCGAAGGCTCAGCAATGAATATTTTTGTGGTGCGTGATGGTACATTACACACTCCACCTGCTACCGAAGGGGCTTTGCAAGGGATTACTCGTGGCACGGTGTTAGAGGTGGCTAAAGAGTTAGGGATTCCCGCCTTTGAAACGGTGTTGACACCCTATGATTTATTTACGGCTGATGAGTGTTTCTTTACTGGAACAGGGGCAAAACTCATTCCGATTCGTGAAATCGATGGTCGTAAAGTGGGGGCTTGTCCGGGTGAAATTTACGCTAAATTATTGGCAGGGTTTAATGCTTTGGTTGCACGTGAAACCACAGGCTAATTAGCTCAAAGTGGAGTACTTTGAATGTAAAGTACTCCACTTTGAATGAGTACTTAGCTATTCACAAAACGTTCAATAGTTTTCCAGTCTTTCTTGTCCCCTTGAATCACAAACGCTTCACCGGTTTTGGTTTTGACATCGACTTTAAACTCAGTATTTTTACCCCATAAATACATAGGGATAGCAACAATTAAACCTACAATTGTAATCGCTAATACGGCCATAATGACATACTGAAAAAAGGAGTGACTCTGGTTTTTTTCTAATAGATGTAGCGAACGAATATCATCCATGAGTTTGAAACCCCGCTCAGTCAGCAATCGCGCTCGTAGCTCTAATACCGCGCCATGTGCTCGTGAAGTAATGACGATAGCCTCACTACCTTTGTAGTTACCTTCAATAACTTTCATAGTCAACCTTTGCTCTAATTGTGATGAGGGGCATTATTATGCAAGCCTCCAAAATTAAGTAGGCTTTTAGCGGAAATCCCTTTTAAAATCTTTTCGTTTTTAAATGTCATAGCAGGATGATTCATGGCAAAACTTATTAAACCTTGGGGCTTATTACTGATTACGGTGTTATTACCTTCGTTAGCATTAGCTCATTCTGGGGCAGGCAGTAGCTCTGGATTTGCCGCAGGTTTTATGCACCCATTAGGCGGCTTGGATCATGTGGCTGCTATGGTGGCGGTGGGGATTTTGGGCGCTTTTATGGGTAAACCTGCAATTTGGGTATTACCGATTACCTTCCCGATTGTAATGGCCTTTGGTGGGGTTTTGGGGGTGTTAGGTGTTCCTGTTCCAGGTATTGAAATATGTATTGCCATTTCATCAATAGTACTGGGCATTATGATTTTAATGGGGACTAAACCACCTTTACCTATAGCGATTGCCGTCGTTGCAGCGTTTGCCATTTTTCATGGTTATGCTCATGGGGCTGAATTACCAAATGCTGCGAATCCAGTGGCTTATAGCGTAGGTTTTGTGATTTCAACTGGTTTATTACATTTAGCAGGGATTGCCTTTGGCGAACTGATTCGAATTCCGAATGGTGTAAAAATTGTACGAGCCGCAGGGGGCGTCATTGCTGCTATGGGCGGCTATTTCTTGGCACATACATTGACCTGATCCTTAAAAAAGTACTGTGTTTTGTAGTCTTAAACACAGTACTTATCCCATTTATCCCGCCCGTTTTGCATCAGCTTTAACTTTTCATCCAGAATCGAGAGTACTTTAGCCTTAATCATACAAAGTACTAAACATGAGCCTTGCGATCACTTTCAGCCGTACCAATGATGGTTTAAATGCTCCATTAGTGAGTGTCGAAGTCCATTTAGCCAATGGCTTACCTGGATTTTCGATTGTGGGTTTGCCAGAGGCTGCAGTACGGGAAAGCCGTGATCGAGTACGTGCAGCGATTACTAATTCAGGCTACGAATTTCCCCTCAAACGTATTACGGTAAATCTAGCCCCAGCCGATATTCCCAAAGACGGTGGTCGCTTTGATTTGCCGATTGCCTTAGGCATACTGGCAGCAAGCCATCAGATTCCCAGTGAAGGTTTGGAGCGTTATGAATTCATTGGTGAATTATCATTAGGGGGGCAGTTACGCGGGATTCGGGGCGTATTGCCGACCGCATTTGCTTCACGTGAATCAGGACGGCAATTGATTGTTCCGACTCAAAATGCGGATGAGGCTGCACTCATTCGTACGTTGGCGGTTTATCCCGCGAGTGATTTAAAGCAAGTCGTTGACCATTTGCAAAGTACTCAGGTGATACCGCGTTATCAATTAGAAATTGCTTGTAAAGAAACGACTTACCCCTTTGATATGGCGGATGTGAAGGGGCAATTTGTGGCGCGACGAGCTTTAGAGGTGGCAGCAGCGGGTGGGCACAATTTAATGATGATAGGTCCTCCTGGTACGGGCAAAACTATGTTGGCGAATCGTTTAGTGACTATTTTGCCGCCTTTAACAGAAACCGAAGCGCTGGAGTCGGCAACGGTTGCCTCTATTAGTCAACAAGGTTTTAGCGCTGAACGTTGGGGATTACGTCCGGTGCGTGAGCCACATCATACCTCATCTGGTATTGCGTTAGTGGGCGGTGGCTCGAATGTACAGCCGGGGGAGATTTCATTAGCCCATCACGGCGTATTGTTTTTAGATGAATTAACCGAGTTTGATCGTAAAGTACTCGATGTATTACGAGAGCCTTTAGAAACCGGACAAATTACCTTATCGCGTGCTGCCCGTCAGGCGACTTATCCGGCTAATTTTCAATTGATTACCGCCATGAACCCTTGTCCACGAGGACGAGCGTGTGATTTACGGGAAAATTGTGAGTGCTCACCTGAGCAGCAAAAACGTCATCGTAGCCGTATTTCAGCCCCGTTTTTAGATCGTATTGATATTCAGATCGAGGTTCCCCGCTTGAAGCAGGAGGATTTACAAACCGTGAAAACGGGCGAGTCTAGTACAACGGTGCGTGAGCGCGTAGAAGCTGCCAGACAGCGCCAATACGCACGGCAAAACGTACTCAATCATCAATTAATGGGCAAAGTACTCGATGAACACTGCGCCCTCAGTGATAAAGATAAACAGCTTTTGAGTGGTGCAATGGAGCGCTTTAAATTATCTGCCCGCGCTTATCATCGGATTTTAAAAGTCGCACGAACCATTGCGGATCTAGCGCAAAGTGACACGATTAAAACGCCCCATTTATCCGAGGCGTTATCCTATCGAGTGATGGATCGGTTGATGTCGGGTGGGTAGATAAAAGCTCACTCAAAGGCTCAAAATATAATGACTAGTAGTCAAAAGGTACTAAATAGGTTGCCCCATCACATTACGCAAAACCCCAATACTTTCAACCTCGCACTCTACTACATCATTGGGCTTTAAAAACTCGGGGGGTTTTCTGGCAAAACCCACACCGCTCGGCGTACCTGTCGCAATAATGTCGCCCGGATATAAGGTTTGACTACGAGAAATAGTTTCGATAATGGTGGGAATATCAAAAATCATTTGTCCCGTATTAGCTTCTTGTTTAAGTACTCCATTCACTCGACAACTAATTTTTAAATGATGAGGGTTCGGGATTTCATCTTGGGTCACAATATAAGGCCCTATCGGACAAGCCCCCTCAAAACTTTTGCCTAGAAAAAACTGCTTATGATTGCGCTGAATATCTCTCGCACTTAAGTCATTTAAAACACTGTAACCAAATACATACTCATAAGCATTTTCACGGGAAATCTTACGCCCTTGCTTGCCAATAATAATCGCCAGTTCTGATTCCCAATCCATTTCAGAACAAGTTTCAGGATCAAAGGGAATAGTGCAATTATGCCCCGTGATACTTTTGGCTGATTTGGTAAAGATAATTGGATATTGCGGGGCTTTACCGGTTTTATTAAAGGCTTGAGCGCTTTCTTCGGCATGTTCTAGGTAGTTTAAACCTAAGCACATGACGTTTTGATCTGGGTGGGGATGAGGTGCTTCATAAATTACTTCGTCATAATCTACCTTTAAGACGGAGTTATTTTTCTTAATAATCTGCTCTAACTTGGGTTTTAACTCAGCATAATCGTAAATCAATATACCCATATCAAACCAAGCCATTTCTTGATCACGACTATCTAAACCGGGTAGTAATAAATGCGTACCTACATCAATAAAGACAAAGCTATCCTCTTGATAAGTACAAGTACCTAATTTCATGCTAAGTACTC
>JBDKGX010000047.1:0-17189 GCA_039797965.1 Pseudomonadota bacterium | reverse complement strand
TTGATAAACATGAAACCCGTTTTGCTATTCAGCTTACCCGCGACCAAATAGGACAACGAGTGTATCCTGTCCATCGTTTGGATAAACCCACCTCTGGTGTTTTAGTTTTTGCTTTAGATACAGATACAGCCCGTTATCTAACCGAGCAATTCACCCAAGGGCAAATTCATAAGCAATATATAGCAGTCGTTCGAGGATATTGCCCTACCACAGGTGTAATAGATTATCCCTTGCAAGAACAACTAGATCGCATTGCCAATGCCTTAGCAGATCCCAATAAACCACCTCAAGAAGCTATTACACATTATCACTTGTTAGCCCAAACAGAACTACCGATAGCGGTGGGGCGTTATGATTCAGCTCGCTATTCGCTAATGGCATTAATGCCTAAAACGGGGCGTAAGCACCAGTTGCGGCGACACATGAAACATATTTTTCATCCCATTGTAGGCGATACTACACACGGAGATAGTAAGCACAATCAGCTCTTTCGTCAGCATTTTCACTGTCAACGTTTAATGCTGCATGCAGCAACCCTGACCCTGCCTCATCCTAAGGGTAGTACTTTACAAATTCAGGCGGGCTTACCCAATGATTTTAGCCCAGTACTGGATCATATTCAGCTTGATTACTCCCACTTAATTGCTCGCTTGCAGCATTTGTAGTCCCTGAATCATTTGTTCACGTGATAAAGCAAGTACTTGATTGGCCTGACACTCGCTAACATGTTGCTTGATAATATTTTGTAAGGATGAACCTTGGATAGTATCTAACAGCAGTACATCACCATTCACCACGCTGCATAAACCCTGTAACGCTGTATTATAAAGCCCCAAGCTCTCATCCAATTGCTGCTCTAGCTGTTGCAGTTGTCCACTCATGGCTTGCTGTTGTTGCTGATAATACGGTTGTTGAGTATTAGCCCACATCAGATTAATCGTTTGTAGCGATTGCTTTTTCTGAGCATAACGCTGGTGATGCTCCACAAAATGCTGTAAAGCATTTAAAGCGTCTTGATTAAGTTGCTGCGTATGTTGGACTTGTTGAAAGCGTTGTAATTGCTCTGGTGATAAATTAGCTAAAGCGTTAGGTAGTACTGGCTCAGCTAAGTTGGTTAAAGTACTTGCCGAAGGATTCTCAGTCGTTGCAGCCCATGCAGTATTCGATGTCATTGCTAAAGTAGCCTGTGCAATGGGGACAAAGCTCAAACCTTGAGTATTAGGTGTAGACTGACCTTGAACAGTAGCGGCTTTATTTGTCACCTCCACTACTTCAATAAAAACAGGTTTAGCACCCGACATTAAATCACTCGACTCTACTACTGTAGCCACAGCATAAGCAGGAGTAGCTTGCCACTGATAAAATGCCCACCCACCTCCTAATAACAAACCCATCGTGAGCACTGATGCTCCTAATACTGTTGTACTTAGTACTTTAGGTTTATTAGTCGTTAGCGTAGGAATTAGTTGATTGGGATTTGAGGCTAGTGCATGCGCCCAGTATTGAATAATTTCTCGTGCCTGCGGTAGGTCGATAGAGGTAACACGTGCCAATTGTTTACTTAAATCCATAAATTTACTCGGATCAGGCTCTGGTAACATCTGGCTCACAATACCCGATTGTAATGCTTTGACTAAGTACCGACGGATGGTCGGATGCATTGGTAAGAAGTCCGCTAAGTAGGCATCACAAAGGCTGGGCTGCTTGACTAAATCCCGACCATAACGTTGGAGTACTCGTCTGAGTATGGTTTGGATTTCTTGGTTCATATACTTAACCTCAGTGACTTTAACGCTCGCAAATAGCCGAGTTGCAGTGCATGTTCTAATGAATGGGTAAGCTGATGTTTAAAAGGTGCAAGCCGAGTAAAAACAGGTACAACACTCGTTCCCTGAAAAGCTTGTAAGCATTCAAGATCAGTATCACTGCCCAAACCAAAGCCTAATCGAATCGTGTTTTGCCCTATCCGAGTCTGCAATAACTGTTGTAAGGAGGACTGATAAGCATCAGTGGGTTTGCCATCCGTAAACAACAGCACAATATTGGTAGAGTCAAACGGTGAATCTGCTAAGGTTTTAAAACGTGATGCTAATAGCTTAAAGGCTTGCCCCAACTGACTAATCCCCTGAGCTTGCTCAATAGGTTGCCAGTAACACTGCTCAAGTAATACGTCATTGCAGTACCACTTTGCATAAGTGGAATAACACAATGCATTGACATATACCCTGACTTTTCTAGATTGGGCTGAGCGCTGAATATGCGTAAGCGCGTGATTTAAAGCACGATTTAAGGCTATCAAACGCACGCCGTGCATTGAGCCGGATACATCACACAGTAAATATAACCGTATGATGTAAGAGGTATTGTCCAGTCCTATGGACATTAGCACTTCCCACAGCAACCACAATCATGTCATTAGTGTGGGATATGTAATGCTGCAGTACGCAGGGCTTACCCCTCAAACGGTAGTATTCCAAAGCTTAAAGGTCGAGAGTGCTGTCAATCTAGATACCTACTTTTCAATAGGTAGATTATTTATTGTTTTAATAGTCTCAAGTACTTAGAAAGGGAAAGTACTTGAGAAACTATTGAACCCATATCTATCAATTAAGCAGCTCTAGTAGCTTGAGCCGCAAATAACTTATTTAAACTACTCATAATACTTTGATTAAAATCATCAAAGTGACCAATTAACTGGGTAAAATGCTCACGTATCCCCGGTACATCACGCACAAAAATATTTTCAAACGTAGGGATTGAAGTACCCTGTAGTGCGTTCTGAATGATCTTATCAAAGGCTACACTACGTTGATTAGGATCAGCAGGTAACGTAGCTAAAATATGTCCCCACAACACTAAATCCGTTAATTCATTAGTAGTGAGATTATAGTTTTTAGCCAGTTGCTGATAAGACTCTAGGTTGACTTTAAAGTTTTTAAAATCAAACATGGGTGCCGTATCAGTACGCCAGATATTGTCGTCATTGCTGGCTAGAGTCAGTGCTAGGTTTTGTGTCACCGGAGTGCCTTGTCCACCCAGAATTGACCAACAATCTTCGACTAATTTGCGATACACCGAACCATTAATAGCATTATCATCAGCTAAGTCCATTTCGCCCCAACGTTTAATAAACTCCACATTGCGACGCAGATCACTATTATCAGTGCCCTCTGGATTTAATAAAGTTCGTAGCGCCACATCACCATCAATTCGACCGTCTAAAAGATCGTGACCAAACATGCGTAAACCAATCTTACCAAAATCAGTCAGATTACCACGATCATCGACAGGCTTCTGATCAGCCACATTATTAGCAAATAATTGTTTTAAACGGGTCGGATCTGATAAGGGCAAATCAGCATGACTTTGTGTTTCTAAATAGGCATAGCGCGAAGCAACGGGTAAGGCGTGTTTGACTTGAGTTAAGAAACTACTTAAACCTAACGATTTTAAAAGATTTTGAGCAGATAATGACTCACTCAACTCATCCGCTACTGCACGTAGATTATTGGCTAGTACGGGGTTATTTTGTGCATCTAACAACATTTTATCGAGAGCAGTTGTACCATCAGCTCGCTTTACCATAAGCGGCTGTATTAACTCTTGGAACATATCTATGCCATCTTGATCTTTAGAAAACTGTTGCATAGAGGTAATAGTCCAAGCTGTTCCCGCTGAACTAGATAAGGTGCCATTGATAAGATTGCTAACCGCTCGACCTCCATCCGGCATAAAGCTAGCGCCCTCTAAAAAGGCTCTGCCCATACTTCCACCATCACTAGAAAAGAACTTATCCAGAGTTTTAGCAACGACTTGACCTGTACCCTCTTTACCTAATAAGCCACCTAATATGGAAGTAGCAGGTCCAAAGATAGCTGCCATTCCTGTACCTACTACTGTATCAGTCAATGCTTTTAAGGGAGATTGAGCCGCATCATTATTGCGATAAGCTCGTGTATGAGAAGTTGAGGTGGATAATTCAGGCCCTGTAGGCAACGCACTATTAGAGGTGGATAACCCCCCATGTGACACGATACTAGTATCCGCTCCAGCGTACCCTCCGCCAGCATTACCTGAGCCAGAGAGAGAACTAAAAGGTACTGATAAGTTAGAGGGGTGCAAGTCTTCGGCGATATCAGGATGAGCTAAGGCAAAGGCGGCACTTCGTTTAACCCCATCTTTGTAAACCTGATTCATATTATTGGCATCTAGACCAAAACGATAATCGAGCGTATCCGCTACCTTTGTAGCAATGCCATTGCCCGATTCTTCATCCAACACATCGTAGTAATATTCTGAATACCACTTAGCTGCTTGGTCTCTAGATAATGCACTGCTACCAACACTAGCTAAAAACTCACGACCTGCTGGATCCTGATCCCAAGTATCAACGACTAATTGCTTGTAAAACTCAGGCCCCTCTCCGCCTCCGGTGCGATTTTTCAAATTACCTAAGAAGAACGTTGAATACCAATTTAGCCCCGCATTTTCATGAACAATGGCATCTAATGCCCCTTTCCACCCCTCATTTACCCCCATAGATTTTACTGCAGGGTTAGCTAATGAGGCTCCACCCAACTCAGAGGAAATAAAGTTTAAGGTGTTACTGGTCATATCACTAACCGTCTTATCACCTAAAAACTGATTCGCTAAGCCGAAAGCCATTCCCCCTAGACGTGCTCCGGTTTTTAAGACGGTATCGGTAATAGGGTTATCAATTAAGGCTACTGTGGCTGAAGCTAATGTTTTTTGTAGCCCTAATATATCTAGGACTTTGCCAGCTACATTACTAATAGCACCGATAGGCGCTGTAATTTGCTCAATTAAACGCGGTATACCCGTTAGTGTCGTATCCTTAGGAGTTACAATCGAGTCCAAACGACCACCCAAAATGGAGGTGGGTGTATCATTAGCTTGTGATGCGGGTAAGGAGCGAATAGGTGGCGAAATACTAGCACGGGTTCGTGCCTCGGCTTCTGCTGAAGCAGGCTGATAAGTAGGAGAGGAGGGTTCTAATTGAAAGGTGGGTCTAAAATTAGGTGCTCTTGGTGAGCTGGCTGCACTTGTCGCAGTAGGCGACATCGCCTGATTAAACTGTGCTGCATTTTGTGTAGTACTAAAAGTACTGGTGACTGGGTTGCCATTGTGATACTGCCCAGTTCTAGAGGCGTTAGAGATTCCTCCGTTACTGATACTACTCATTATTATTTTCCCTCTAAAATCTGATTACCAGCCACTCCAAAATCCAGTCCAGAGTGGCGGTAGTACTTGATGCTACTAAAGCATGTTTTAGGCATTTACTGGGGTAGTCGCCTCACTCTCGCTACTACCTAATTCGTGCTGGTGTACGTGATCATGGAGATTGTTACCTGCATTAGAAGTACCTGTTAGAGCACGTGGGAAGAAAGAGCCCCATGCATGTAAGGTATGATCACCGGGTAAGAAAATGTCATATACGTTCATGGCATCACCTACTGCACGCCCTAAACGATAATCCATAGCTTCTTTATCCATACCCACTAATGAGCCTAAGCGACTAGCTAAAAAACTCACCGCTAAATTGGCAGGCGCACCAAATACCGTAAAGGTAGGATCCATCGGATCGCGGGAATTACCGTCTAACCAATCGTAGGTAGAATCACCACGTGCACCCCGTACGAAACTACGTAAAGCGTCCGCCCCGAAACTAATCACGGGTAAATTCAATCCAGATACAAACCCTAGACCATTGTTAATAGCGTCCATAGCGTCATCCCATAAAGGAATACGCTCTGCATCACTAGCACTGACTTGTGTACCACGTAACCCTGCAGCAACACCCACCCCATAAGAATCTCCGCGATTCTCAAAAGCATCTGCACGAGGGCCAAAGTTATAGATGGCATTACGACGAATTTGGTCATCCGACATTGGCGCTTGACCAAAGGGATAATTTAAGATGGGATCGAAGGTACTTAATTGACCAATAATTGGAACATCAACGTTATGACCCAATATGGGGACACGACTAATTTGCTCAATCGCGGCTAAACCTGCTGTTCCTAAAGTACTCGCTAATGCATTACCAATTGGGTTGGTTTGGAACTCAGCTTGACCATTATTTTCAGAGCCTGCATAGCTTCTGATATTGCCGGAAGCAATAGCAGCATCCACCGCTGTATCACGATCTGCGTTACGTGTCCCTCCAAATAGGAAGCCTACATAAGGTATGCCAGATAATGACTCTAACAGATTATTCGGATTGACATATTCAGCCCCAGCGCCATAACCACTATGTACATCGCCTTGAGCTGTTACACCAGAATTAGCATCTGTAGTCGTGGTCGTAGAAAAGGTTGGCGCTTGGAATTGATTTAATAAATTCGGCACCAATCCCATTAAGTTATTATTTACATCAGAATTAAATGCTGAATTATAAGTTGTGTAGCTAGTGCTGGGATAAGTTAAACTGGGCATGACCATTAATGGATTCATCGCATTAACAGTAGTACTTTGCACACCAGTATTACCTGAAAATCCGGAGAGATAGCTTGAATTGGGTGCTGTAAATTGCAGTGTTGACATAAGCAAATTCCTTTTTGTCTGGAAATTTAGAGCTATATCGCCATTGAGTTATTTTCAATGGGACAGCTTATTCTCAACAACATCATAAAGGGCAATAGCTCAGTTGAGTGGCCTTAACCCGCTAGATAATCGCTTTGAACAGACAAAAGGAGAAGGCTTAGCAAAACATCAATACCAATAACCCTGCTATGTTGATTATTCACACAACTTTGCAGAGAACAATTAGGGTAGTTAATAGTCTAATCACCCATTAACTGCGTATAACTCAGTAAATTAATAAACTCAGGATGAGCAGGATTAGGATCACGAGTGGAATCCGGTTGTTGAACCAAGATCAAATGCTCAACACCATGCTCACGAGCGGTTTGTAATACTTGGACATTATCATCAATGAATAAGCTACGTTGTTTATCAATTTCGTAGTGTTGCTCTAAAGTACTCCAAAATAACCCATGCTCTTTAGGTAATTGAAAGGTATGAGAAATCAAAACATCATCAAAATGGTCTTGCATGGGTACATGCATAAACTTTAATTCAACACTCTTAAAATGCGCATTGGTTAGCAGCACTACTTTTTTTTGTTGCTCACGCAAGTAAATCAGAAACTGTTCTGCCTCAGCACGCCATTGGATTTTATGGGCGACTTCTTGCTTTAAAGTTACAATATTGGTCTGAATAATGTCCTGCCAATGGTCTAAACAATACCAATGTAATGTCCCCTGCGTGCATTTATGATGGTTGTTTAAGTACTCCACTGCTTGTTCACGAGTAATACCCTGTAACTCCGCATACCGTGTGGGCAAATGTTCCAGCCAAAAATAATTATCAAAATGCAAATCTAATAACGTCCCATCCATATCAAGAAAAACGGTGTCGATTTGCTTCCAATCTAAATCAATTTGCGGTAGGTATGCTGTACTCATTAAAAAATTACCTAATAGGGGTTTATATGCCGACTTTACCTACCATACACGAAAAACGCTTGGTTGCCAGTAGTCGCATTTTCCGCGTGGAGCAACTGGACTTAACCTTTAGTAATGGTGAAAAACGTACTTATGAGCGGCTCATGTCCAATAATGTAGGCGGTGTACTGGTTGTACCTCTCATGGCAGATAATGACACAGTACTCATGGTGAGAGAGTACTCCGGTGGTACTGAGCGTTATGAATTGGCTTGTCCCAAAGGTTCGGTCGATCAAGGTGAAGATATTTTATCAGCCGCCAATCGAGAGATGATGGAGGAAATCGGCTATGGAGCGCGGCATTTAGAGTTGCTAAAACGAGTCGCCCTAGCACCCGGCTATATGGGACATAAAACTAATTTGATTTTAGCCACGGGCTTATATGCCGCGACAGCTGAGGGCGATGAACCAGAACCCTTAGAGGTAGTACCTTGTAAAATCAGTGCATTAGACGAATTACTGACACGGGATGAACTGAGTGAAGGACGCAGTATCTTAGCGTTATTTATGGTGCGCGAGTGGCTGCGGGCTCGTGGTTTGAGTCCTGTGTAGCCTGCCAAGTCGGAGTACTTTGTTCAATATCGCTATACCAAATCGTCTCAATCATGGCATGACCAATCGGATCATACTCCTTTAATTGTTGTCGATTGAAGGGGTAATAATCATTGGTACCAAAATAAGCCTCGGTTAATTCCGCAAAGTACTCCCTTTCATCCTCTAAAGCATAAGCCTTACCGTAGCTTCCATCGTAACGTTGTACAGATTGATAAAGCCCCAAAATAGTGGCATTACGAAACGAAGCACTAATAATACGATGATTATAATTAAATAAACGATGGTGCAAACCATGAGCCAACTCATGTAATAACACTAAAGGTTGGCTTTCTGACCAAATGGATAGATCACCCAAATGCTGCAACTCAACCGCCCCTGACATAGCGGGGTTACGCCCATGCATCACCAACCAAGCACTAGAAGCATGATAGACCAGCCCTTCACCGTGATCATTACTAATCCAAATAGGCACTGCTTGTAAGTACTTTAAAGATACTTTAGGCACTAGCTGGGTGATCTGCTCTAATTTATCATCCAGCAATACCAAAGTACTTAGCAGTTTTTTAGCATCCTCTTTCATGAGCTGGTTATCATAATGAATAGTCCATTCACGAATAGTGTATTCACGGTACTTCGTACTTTCTCCTGCCAAACTGCAAGGTGACACTACTAAAGTAATGATGACTATTAACAGCCAATGAAATACGGCTTTGGGTAACATAGTTATTATTATGGGGTTAGATTGGGTTGGCTAATATCACAGCACAGCTTAATTAGGTGACCAAGTACTTCATGATATACACTGGTAAGTAACAGATAATTGGCAAAAATTAGCCAGTCATCTATTTTAATATTGAGAATAATTAGCCCTTATGGATTTAGAAACTCTCTCGCATATCGTTTGCCAAATTGCTTTAGAAGCGGGTGAAAAGATTTTAGCGGTATATCACGATGCTAACTTTACGGTGGAGCACAAAAGCGATAATACCCCGTTGACGGCTGCTGATCTGGCATCTCATCAGTACATTACAGAAAGCCTTAAAGAGCTCACACCAGACTATCCGATTTTATCAGAAGAGTCGGCTGATATTCCCTTTAGCGAACGACAACACTGGAATACGTATTGGTTAGTAGACCCCTTGGATGGCACTAAGGAATTTATTAAACGTAATGATCAGTTTGCTATTTTAATAGCGCTAATTCATGAGCATGAACCTGTGCTAGGGGTGGTCTATGCCCCTGCTTTGCAAGAGCTATGGGTAGCTAGTCTTAGTAATGGTGCTTATAAATTAATAGATGAAGAGCTAGTGCCCATCCAAGCTCGAACGCTTGCGTCTCCTCCTGTCATTATTGGAAGTAACTCTCATCGTGATAACGATATTCCTGCTTTTTTAACGAATGTTGGGGCGCATGAATATCAAACGGTGGGCAGTATTATTAAAGCCTGTAGAGTCGCCGAAGGGTCTGCGGATTTATATCCCCGCTTAGGTTTAACCTCAGAATGGGATACAGCAGCGGCACAAATTATTGTGACCGAAGCAGGAGGGCATATGCTCACAACGACTCATGAGCCATTACGCTATAACACCAAAGACTCATTGTTGAACCCCCATTTTTTTGTGATGGGCAGTGAAATACAGGATTGGTCACAATATTTACCAAAAAGCTGACAGCTTTCAGAACTAGTGGCAGAATGCACCGCGCTATTTGATCAAGGACTTTATAACTCATGACCTCCCTACCCACTGAGTCTAATACTCCCCTACGTGCTATTCGTAGTTTTGTGTTACGCACTGGACGCCTCACCAAAGGGCAAGAACAGGCGATTGCTACAGGTTGGAGTACTTTAGGTATTGATGAGGGAATGAGTACTTTAGAATTAGGCTCTCTATTTCCCAATCCCGCCCCTGTCATTTTCGAAATTGGTTTTGGTAATGGTGAAACCTTAGCGCAGATGGCTAAAGCTATGCCCAATTATAATTTCATCGGTGTCGAAGTTCACACACCGGGGGTAGGTCATTTACTACAGCTTATTCAACGTGATCAACTCACTAATCTGCGAGTAATGAATACGGATGCTGTCGAAATCCTGAAAAACCGTATTGCCCCTGCGTCTTTAGAACGAGTACAAGTTTTTTTCCCAGACCCTTGGCACAAAAAGCGGCACAATAAACGGCGTATTATTCAACCTGAATTTATTGAATTAGTCGTATCTCGCTTAACTTCTAGTGGAACTATTCATCTGGCTACCGATTGGGAGCCTTATGCCGAACACATGGCAGAAGTACTTGATGCCAATACGAATTTAAAGCGCTTGCAGCCTCACTCTCCTTTTATTGAGCGCCCAGAGTTTCGACCTTTGACTAAATTTGAACAACGCGGTCAACGTCTAGGACATGGTGTTTGGGACTTGCTTTATAAGTGTACTTAATAACCTTGTAAAAATTTGGGTTAAAAAGCACGCTAAGGAGCACCAATTTGCAACACCCTAGGAGTGTGCTGTAATGGCTTTTATTATCCACTCCCCTGGAAACTTTAATAGTGTATTCATTACTCAATCAGCGCCTACGCCATTTGGATCAGTCTGGATTAAAAACGTATTTGCGCCACGCAAAAACTGGACTTGAGAAAGAAAGTTTAAGGGTCACTCCGACGGGGTTAATTTCCCAAACTGATCACCCTAAAGCCTTAGGCTCAGCGCTTGCCAACCCTTGGATTACTACCGACTACTCAGAAGCTCTCTTAGAACTGATTACCCCCCCGCAGGATCGTGCGACTCAAGCGCTGGAGTACTTACTAGACCTAGAAACCTTTGTCTATCAGCATTTAGGTGATGAATTACTGTGGACAAATAGCATGCCCTGCGTACTACGTGGCGAGGCTGATGTACGTATTGCTGAGTATGGTACGTCTAATGCGGGAATGATGAAACACGTCTATCGTCGTGGTTTAGCATGGCGCTATGGCAAAATCATGCAGGTGATTGCAGGGATTCATTATAACTATTCTATTGCGGAAGAGTTTTGGCCCGTTTGGCTAGACTCAGAACCAGAAGGTATTAATGCCTTACGTGACTTTAAGGATCGTGGTTATATTCGCATGATTCGTAATATCCAACGTTATGGATGGTTGATTATTTATTTATTTGGTGCATCCCCTGCTATTTGTAAAAGCTTTTTAAATGGTCGTGCACCCGCTGAAAGTTTTAAAGAATTTAAAGAATTTACCCTTTATGAACCTTATGGCACCTCATTACGTATGGGTAATATTGGTTATACTAATACCAAAAAACACGATAAAGGCATCCAAGTCTGCTATAACACTTTAGATAGTTATATTGCCAGTTTACGTTATGCTATTGGGACTTTAAGTGAAGAATACGCCAAAATAGGTGTGAAAGTTAACGGCGAATATAGACAGTTAAATGCTAATGTTTTGCAAATTGAAAACGAATATTACAGCACCGTACGCCCCAAACAACCCCTAAAAGGATTTGAAAAGCCTATTACCGCATTAGGCAAACGGGGCATTGGTTATGTAGAATTACGCTCACTGGATATAAACCCGTTCGACGCGGCGGGTTTAACGCCTGAACAAATGGCTTTTATTGAAATATTTATGCATTTTTGTTTATTACAAGAAAGCCCCTTAATGGATGCGCAGGAGCGAGCTATGACTAATGCTAATCAATTAGCAATAGCCCATCATGGTCGTAATCCCTCTTTAATGTTACAACGTCCTGAAGGTGAAGTATTATTTACCCAATGGGGTGCTGAATTAATGCACGCCATGCAAGGAGTTGCAGAGTTATTAGATAATATTCATCAGGAAAATACTTATACCCACGCCTTAAAAATGCATGCTATTTTGGTGCATGAACCTGATTTAACTCCCTCCGCGCGTGCATTAAAAGAAATAATGGAAGCAGGAAGCTTTTTCGATTTTGCTAATAAGCAATCCCAATTACATAAAAAGCTATTTATGAACCGTCGCTTACCAAAAGAGGTGGGAAATCGTTTTGCTGCAACCGTCATGCAATCGCTTCAACAACAAAAATTACTAGAATCTGAGAATAACATTGCATTTAATGAATTTCTGGAGCACTATTTCAATGAAACGCTAGAATCTAACCTGTGATTAGTTGATCAGTACAGGTTTACGGGGAGGCCAATAGACTATGCTTAAGTCATGACTTCACGTTTAACACGATTTAAGTTGCTACTAGCACGGCCTCTACTGCACAAAGGTACGCCCGCGTAAACAGAAGATGCTATAATTGGATTTAGGCTACGGCCTATTTCGTTGGTGGGGTGATGTGTAATCCTGGTTACCTCCCAATGTTTTCGAACAGGGTACGATATATATATGAGATTAAAATAGTGAATATTTACGTTGGGAACCTTCCCTATAAAATAAGTGATGACGATCTTCGTGACCTGTTTGCCGAATACGGTGAAGTCGTTAGCGTAAGCCTGATTAAAGATAAAATGACTGGTCAGTCAAAAGGCTTCGGTTTCGTCGAGATGGCAGATGCTGCTGACGCTGCAAATGCAATCAACGGGTTAAACGAGCACAGCTTTGGCGGTCGTAACATTAAAGTTAACGAAGCCAAGCCTCGTGAAGAAAGACCACGTCGTGACTTCAAACCACGTGGTGACGCACCACGCGGTGATCGCGGTGACCGTGACTCTCGCCCAGCACCACGCCGTCGCGATTATTAATCGCTGATACTGGAACGCAGTGAGACTCTCACTGCGTTCTTTTTAAGGTCTCAAAAAGTAATTGCCGCGATAACCATCAACACTACCTGCAACCCTAATAACGCAATAAAATACGAAAAATCCACCCCTGCGATATTAGGCACATAACGTCTTATAGGCTCTAAAATAGGCTCAACTAAACTATCCGCTAAATTGTAAATAGGATTACTATTTCGATTGCCTACCCAACTAATCACTACACTCAAAATAATAGCAATAATATAAATCCAAATAACGGTACGTGTTAGGCTCAAAATAGCTAAACCTAGTACTGTAAAAATATTATTGTTACCTAAACTCGTAGTACTCCCACCTATTAACATAATAATAAATTGCAGTACTATTTCTAATAATAAGGCTAATACTATAGCGGCTGTATCTAATTTCCCTACGGCTGGAATTAAACGTCTCAGTTTCACTAAAGGGGGATTCGTAAGTTTGACAATCACTTGAGCAAAAGGATTGTAAAAATCAGCACGAGCTCCTGCTAATAAAAATCGTAATACTACGGCGCTGATGTAGAATGACATCACCGACGAAATCAGAAATATTGCAATATTTTGTAACATGACTTTTCCCTAACCATTCTCAGCTGCTAATGTTTCAGAGCGCTTAGTCGCTGCCTGCATAGCCTCTAGAAAAATAGCTTCTAATTGTTTGCTTTGCAGTACCTCCAAAGCGGCAGCGGTTGTTCCTCCCTTGGATGTTACTTTGCGACGCAATTCTGCTGGCGACTCTTGGCTTTCTAAAGCTAACTTAGCAGCACCTAAGGCCGTTTGAATCACCAATAAGTTAGCCTCTTTTTCTGGCAAACCTAATTGTTGAGCCGCGGCTTGCATTGCCTCCATCACTAAAAAGAAATAAGCGGGACCACTCCCTGACGTGGCTGTCACAGCATCTAATGCCGATTCGTGATCAAACCAAACCGTCACCCCTACACTACGCAAAATACTCTCGGCTTGGCTTTTTTGAATATTGGAAACTAAGTCGTTTGCAAATAGCCCTGTAGCACCCGCTTGCACTAAAGCAGGCGTGTTGGGCATACAACGAACAATGGGTAAATCTCCTCCCAACCATTGCTGCAAGGAATCAGCTTTAATGCCTGCTGCGACAGATACAATGAGAGGACGAGTACTTTGACAGGTATCCGCTAATGTTAGGGCTACCTCTTTCATCACTTGTGGTTTCACTGCTAAAACCACCACATCAGCACCTTTAATGACCTGATTATTATGAGTAGAAGTAATAATATCCGGCCAATACTGACGAATCGCATTCAACTGATTTTGATCAGGATCCGACACGCGGATTTCTAATGGGGTTGAGTTATCACGCAGTAACCCCAAGATTAAACTACGCGCCATATTGCCAGAACCAATAAACGCAATCGTTAATTTTTTTTGAGACAATTGTGGTGTATCCCTAGTAGCGGTTGATGAATTGTGCATAGCTAAAATCGCCTAATTGATAATACCCCTATTATACTGGGGTCACGACTAAACCAATAATGATAGGTTCACTATGATAGGTCTATTTATACTAGCTGCTTTAGGATTACTCGTCTGGTTTTGGACCAGTACTTTACAAGCACGTGAACAAGCAGTGGATATTGCCAGACGTTCTTGTGAACGTAATCAAGTACAGTTTCTTGATCAAAGTGTGGCTCTAGAAAGTTTAAAACCCGGACGCTATCCAACAGGTAATATGACGTGGAAGCGTATTTATGGCTTTGATTACAGCCAAGAAGGTGTGGAGCGTCAACATGGACGAGTCTTTATGTTGGGTAATCGTTTAGAGCAAATTCAAATGGATACAGCGGAAGGAACCATTATAGACTTGGCAGCCGAACGTAAAAAACGTGAACAAGTTATTATGGATGTCAAAACCCAAGATTAGCTTAATGGGGAAAAACCAAGATTTCCCCTGTACTACTTTAAAGTACTTAAGCGGTTGGGTTGGAGGAAGGTTGAGCTGTTTTATTCAGTTGTTGCACTAAATTAGCCAAGGAGTCTACCTGATATAAACGTACCCGATACGCCGCTAATGCTTCGGGCTCATTAAAACTCAAACGATTATCCATAACACCAAATTGCCCTGCACGTTCGTCAAAAAAATCTAACAAATCTCTCATGCGTGCAGTCCATTGCTGCTGGATATGATACTCCATATAGCGCTGTTCATTACGTTGGCTAATCGTGCGCATAGCCTCATTTAAAAAGGCTTGCTGCTGAGAAGGCTCTAATTGCTCCGTTACAATGGTTAACTCATCAATATAGTTTTTGACCTGCGCATCCGCAAAGGCTTTCACTTTAGTCAAATGTGACTCAAAGTACTTGAGCTTTTCTTTAGACTGATGGCGTAATGAGGGAGTCGTAATGCTATTTAGCTCAAAAATAGCTTGAAGTTTTAACTTACCTTGTGCCTCTTGTAAGGTGTGATTAACTTTCTCAAAAACTTGTTGATATTTAGCAGCTAAGGTTTGAATGCTTTCATTAAAAGTGGGCGAGAGACTGTCCATAATACAACCCTTGTGTTTATGTATTAGCAAAGCGTTCCGCAGCATAGCTAAACCAACACCAAGAAGTACTATAAAATCCGCTAGAGGGTGAGTATTAAGGAATATAAAGACACATTAAAAACAAAGAGCTGAGCGATAACCCTCTTAGTGATTGAATCAGTACTCACACTAAGAGGGCTAAAATAGATTTAGTTATCTAATTGCTGTGAGGCAAATAAACCAATGAATATCATCATTGCTGCCCCTACTGTAATCGCAATATCTGCCACATTAAAGGTAGCAAAATGATAGTTTTGCATCCAAAACGGAATATCAAAGTACACATCAATAAAATCGACAACTTTGCCATGCAGAATGCGATCAATAAAATTACCGACTGCCCCGCCTAGAATCAAGGCTAAAGCACTGGCAACCCAAGGGCGATCAGAGGGTAACTTTTTCAACCAGCGCACAATCACCACACTCACGATTAGAGCTAAAGCGGCAAACAGCCACACTTGCCAACCCTCGTGATTTGCCAAGAAGCCAAAAGCAGCCCCTTTATTGTAGGCTAGCGTCATATTCAAATGTGGAATGATAGGGATGGGTTGCCCCTCCACTAAATTAGACTCTGCCATCCATTTAGTGAGTTGATCGACTGCAATAATCACAGCCGACAACCATAACCAGTGCAACATACCGAATGACGAACGCTCTGATAATGAACGGGTATTAAGCATATTCGCGCTGCTCCCCTGCGCCTTCAATATTCTCAATACAACGTCCACATAAGTGTGGATGCTCAGTATGAGACCCTACATCCTCACAATAATGCCAACAGCGCTCACACTTGGTATAGCTTGAAGGATAAGCACGAATCGCCATACCATTACCTAAATCTACCGCCTCGGCAGGTTTAGTTGCATAAGGCTGTAAATGGGTTGCAGAGGTAATAAAGACAAAACTTAACTCTAGGGCTTTGTCCATTTTAGCAATGGCACTATCAGCGCTCAGATCAGCATAAATCTCGACTTCTGCCGCTAAACCTGACCCAATCTGCCCTGCTACTCGAAGTACTTCTAATTGTTTAGAAACCGCTTCACGTAAAGCAAACACTTGTGCCCAATCATCAGCGCTCAAAGTACTTGTACTATCTAACGGTGCTAAGCCTTCATACCCTGTCGTAAATAATACTGACTCAGGTGCATTATCTTGTGGCAAGGCTTGCCAAATTTCTTCCGCAGTAAAACTTAAAATCGGATATAACCAACGCACCATCGCTTGCAAAATATGATAGGCAGCAGTTTGAGCTGAGCGTCGACCTAGGCTTTTCGCCTGCATGGTGTATTGACGATCTTTAGTAATATCGAGGAACAGACTCCCCATTTCCTGAGTACAGAAGTTTTGTACTTCTTGCACGATTTTATGGAATTGGTAGTCATTATACGCTTGGTTAATACGGCTTTGTACTTGATAGGCTTGATCTAATGCCCAACGATCCAATGGCAACATTTGAGCAGTGGGGACAATATCCTGAGCCGGATTAAAGTCATTTAAGTTCGCTAATAAGAAACGCGAAGTATTACGAATCCGGCGATAAGCATCGGTCGTTCTATCTAAGATAGACTTAGACACACTCATCTCACCACTATAATCCGTACTTGCTACCCAAAGCCTTAAAATATCCGCCCCCAAGGTATCCGTTACCTCCTGAGGAGCCACGATATTACCTTTGGATTTAGACATCTTCTCGCCGTTTTGGTCAACGGTAAAACCATGAGTGAGTACGGCTTTATAGGGTGCTACTTCATTCATCGCAATCGAAGTCAATAACGAGGAATGGAACCACCCA
>JBDKGX010000046.1:0-17300 GCA_039797965.1 Pseudomonadota bacterium | reverse complement strand
TTTAATGAAGCGTTTTGAGTTGAGTGAGATTCAAGCTGAGTCTATTTTAGAATTAAAACTGCGCCATTTAGCGAAATTAGAAGAAAATAAAATTCGGGGTGAGCAAAAAGAATTAGATAAAGAGCGTAAACACCTATTAAAAGTACTAGGTTCTCCTAAAGAGCTGACTAAACTTATTCGCCGTGAATTAGAAGACGATGCAGAATTATATGGCGATGCGCGTCGTTCACCATTAAATGAAGGTAAGCCCGCTCAAGCACTGGATGAGGCCGCTTTGACCCCTTCCGAGGCTGTGACGGTGGTGTTGTCTAAAATGGGTTGGGTACGTGCCGCAAAAGGACATGATATTGAGGCGAGTACTTTAAGTTATAAACAAGGTGATGAGTACTTAGTGTCAGAGCGGGGGCGCTCTAATCAAACAGTCGTGTTTTTAGATAATACTGGGCGAACCTATTCGGCAGCCGCGCATACTTTACCCTCAGCGCGCACCCAAGGTGAGCCCTTAACCGGGCGTTTTACTTTACCCGCACAGGCACAAATAATGGCTGTACTCATGGGGCGTGATGAAGATCAGTATGTCATGTACTCAACGCAGGGCTATGGCTTTATTTGTGCTCTTAATGACTTATATAGCAAAGTTAAGGCGGGTAAAGTGGTCGTCACACCGGGTGAAGGCGCTGAAGTACTCAAACCTTTAAAAGTGACTGATTTAGCCACGAGTCGTTTAGCTATCGTGAGTACATCGGGTTATTTATTAATCATGCCATTAGCTGAATTACCTATTTTAAATAAAGGTAAAGGCAATAAGTTAATGGGTATTCCAGCCGAGGCGTTGAAAAACGGTCAAGAAAGGGTGGTTAATGCGTGTATTGTTCCAGAAGGTGCTACTTTACATGTCTATGCGGGTGCTAAACACAAAGCGATTAAACCAGCCGAACAGGTAGAATATCAAGGCGCTCGTGGACTGCGTGGTAAACTTTTACCACGTGGATACCAAAGTGTAAGTACTTTGGGAATAGTACCAAAAGATAAATAACCCATTAGAGGTTCCAATGAAGCGAGTGATTTTATTTGCACTGACTAACTTTGCCGTAGTTTCAGTGCTGTTTATTACGTGGAATATTATTAGCGCCGTATTTGGCATTCGTGTCCAAGGTGGTTTTGGTGGTATTGCCGTTATGGCGGTTATTTTTGGTTTTGCCGGTTCGATTATTAGTTTGTTAATGTCGAAATGGATGGCAAAACGCAGTATGGGGGTCGAAATTATCGAACATCCTCGTACCTCTCAAGAGCGTTGGTTAGTTGAAACGGTACGCCGCCAATCCGAAGCAGTAGGGATTGGTATGCCAGAAGTGGGTATTTTCCACTCGCCTGATCCGAATGCGTTTGCTACCGGAGCGAATCGTAATAGTGCTTTAGTCGCGGTTAGTACGGGCTTGTTGGAGCATATGAATGCGGATGAGGTGGAAGCGGTATTAGGTCACGAAATTGGTCACGTAGCGAATGGTGATATGGTGACGCAGGCTTTATTACAAGGCGTGGTTAATACCTTTGTCATCTTCTTTGCTCGCATTATTGGCATGTTGGTAGATGGGTTATTCCGAGGTAACAATAGCGATAGTAGTAGCCCCGGCTTTGGTTATTATATTGGCTCTATGGTGGCTGAGATTTTATTAGGTTTCTTAGCGACTATGATTGTGATGTGGTTTTCACGTTATCGTGAATTTAAAGCAGATATTGCGGGCGCTGATCTAGCAGGACGTCAAAAAATGATTAATGCTTTACGTCGTCTACAACGAGTTCACGAACCTCACGATTTACCGGGCGAATTTGCTGCGTTTGGGATTAGTGGCGGTAAAGGTATGGGGCGCTTATTTATGACTCATCCCCCCTTAGAGGAACGTATTGCTGCCTTAGAAGGGATGCAATAACCGTTATTTTCTAAAGTACTTGTTCTAGAGGGCAAGTACTTTTCCATGATACTTTCTTTACCCGTCTAAACACGCTAATTAGCAGAATTTCCCTAATACTTTAGGCATAATACCGACCTTTGTTGTGCTTATCGTAGGGACTACTCCGTGTATCGCTTTATTCGTGATTTATTATTTTTATTACCTGCCGAAACCTCTCACCATCTCACCCTGAATAGTTTAAAGCTAGCGACCCAATTAGGTTTAACGGGCAAGTCTCAAGCGATAACAGGACGTGAAGTCAAAGTTATGGGTTTAACCTTTCCTAACCCGATTGGGCTTGCCGCAGGTTTAGATAAAAATGGTGAGTACATCGATGGGCTTGCAACATTTGGGTTTGGTTTTATTGAAATTGGTACGATTACCCCACGTCCACAGCCCGGCAATCCTAAACCGCGCTTATTTCGTCTGCCCGAAGCTCAAGCGATTATTAACCGCATGGGTTTTAATAACGAGGGCGTAGAGTACTTAATTAATCAAGTAAAACAAAAAAACTACACAGGGATTTTAGGCATTAATATTGGGAAGAATTTTGATACACCCGTAGAAAATGCGTTGAGTGATTATCAAAAAGCGATGCAGGCGGTTTATCCTTATGCGGATTATATTACGATTAATATTTCCTCACCCAATACTCCCGGTTTACGTACTTTGCAATATGGCGATGAATTAAAGCAACTATTGGCTCCCTTAAAACAAACCCAATTGCAGTTAGCCGATCAGACTGGGCGTTATGTGCCGGTGGCAGTGAAAGTAGCCCCTGATTTAGAAAAAACGGATATTGCAGACATTGCCGAAGTACTGATGAGTACTCAAATGGATGCCCTGATTGCTACCAATACCACCCTAGATCGCACGAAAGTACAGGGTATTAAACACGCTGATGAGAAAGGAGGCTTGAGTGGTAAGCCCTTGACTGATCGTTCTACAGAGGTGATTGCTGAGTTTTATCACTATCTGAAAGAGGATATGCCGATTATTGGCGTGGGGGGCATTAGTTCTGGGCAAGATGCTAAAGCTAAAATCGAAGCCGGAGCGAAGTTAGTTCAAGTGTACAGTGGCTTGATTTATCAAGGGGCGCAGTTAGTGAAGGATTGCGTGGCAGCTACCCGTTAAAGTACTCATTAACTGTGTAAAGTACTCGGCTTCTAATGATTAGAACCGAGTACATCGGTTAATAAGGGGTAGGTTTTAATACTGACGACCTCTTCCCATGCACTAATCTCATCCCGTATTTGGCTCAATCTATCCATCGTCGCAGCTTCGACGAAAATCAATAAATCCAAATCCCCCGCCACCGAATGACAGTACTTCACTTCAGGATAAATGTAGAGGCGTTTGCCATAAGTGCGGCAATTGGGGGTGCTAAAAATAGCAATCAAATACGCTCGAATCGCCGAATCCGGCAAATTTATCGCAGCATAGTACCCGGTAATAATGCCTTCTTGCTCCATACGACTAATACGTTGGCTCACAGCACTACGGGACAAATTTACCTGTTTGGCAACCTCTGACACGCTCATGCGAGCATGACGACGAAGGTGAGCGAGAATAGCGTGGTCAAAAGAATCAAGCATCATAGGTAAACTGTAACTTTAATAGAGTAAGTAAGTGGATTAATTAATAAGGACTTTATCCTTCTGATAGTACTTATTAAAGTGGGTATTAAAACTAAAAGAAGGTTTACTAAAAACCCCACGATCAGCAGTGTATAAAGTCTTGTGCTAACCTTAAATCGAGTAAGTTAATATTTTTATTGACACTGTGCTAGTAAAAAACTCAAATAATTTAAATAAAGGACTGATTATTATGAAAAAAATACTACTTGCTTCTATTGCGCTTACTGCTAGTGCTAGCACATTAGCAGGCGGCTTTAGTATGGGTTCTATTGGCTATGAAGGCTATCCCATGACACGATTTGGTCTTGTGATTACAGGCGGTCAAGCCTCACAAGCCACTACGATTGATACCGGTAAATTGCAAGGTCAAGGTTATGCCATAAACGCCGGACCTTCAGTGGGCGATACTAAGAAAAGTAGCGCTCGTCTCGGTTTACAGTATCACTTTAATCCGCGTTGGAGTCTTGATGTAGGGGCAGTAGATTTTGGCGATACTGACCTAAGTATTTCTGTTACTCCTCCGGCAGGTAAAACAGCCCAGCAAGCTGCGCAAGATGTGTACGATGCCTCCGTCAAGCGCGGCAGTGATATGACTTATACCGCGGGACTGCAATATCGCGTGCCTTTGACTCGTCGTTTGGACATGAATGTAGGGGCGGGCGCTGCTATGTGGAAAGACAAACGTAATATTACTGTGAATGGTACTAACTACGAGTTTAAATCGGACGGTACAGACCCTTATGTGCGTTTAGGGGTAGGTTATCGCCTGAGTAAAAATACCAGTTTAACCATGAATTCTGAGTACTACGATTTAGATAAACCAGTGACTCGTTGGGACGCAGGTTTAGCCTTTCGCTTTTAAATAAGTACTGGTCTAACAATGAGGTACTTAGTTTTTGAGTACCTCATTAGAGAGTTAAAAAATTATTTTTCAGGTGGGCAAAAATCCCAATTGTGACTGTGAGCCTGTTTTATTAGGTTAATTCAGGTAGTTGATTGCTTAAGTTAAACCAGCATGATTGCAAGCGTAACTAAAAAATGGCTTCAACTAAGGTTAGTACATAGTGATCAGGTATTAGGCAAAAAGTCAGTTTTCCTATGCTAGAATCAAAAAAATTAAAAAAATAAAGGGATCACCGTGAAAAAAGTACTATTTGCAACATTAGCATTATCCACTAGCACCACGACGTTTGCGGGTGGTTTTAGTTTAGGTTCTATGGGGTTAGGCTATAGTGGTTATCCTGAGACTCGTTTTAATGTGATGGTAACAGGCGGTCAAGCCTCTCAGGCGACTACGATTGATACAGGTAAGTTACGGGGTCAAAATTATATCGTCAATGCAGGGCCTACAGGACTGGATACCCAAAAACGTAGCGCTCGTTTAGCGGCACAATATCAGGTGAATTCTCGCTGGAGTGTGGAGGTCGGGGCAGTCAATTTTGGAAACTCTGATTTAGGCATTAATGTAACGCCTCCTGCCGCCAAAGTCGCTCAGCCTCAACAAGTGGCTCAAGATGTGTATGATGCCACTGTTAAGCGGGGCGGTGACAGAGCTTATACTGCTGGCATTCAGCATCGAGTACCGTTAACACGCCGCTTAGATATGAATGTAGGGGCAGGGGTAGTCAGTTGGAAAGATAAGCAAAAAATTAATGTTAATGGTACTGGCTACGAGTTTACAGCTAAGAGTACTGATCCTTATGTGCGTTTAGGGGTAGGTTACCGCCTGAGTAAAAATACCAGTTTAACGATGAACTCAGAGTACTATGGTTTAGATAAGCCAGTGACTCGTTGGGAAGCGGGTGTGGCTTTTCACTTTTAAACGAGTCTGATCTAAAATGGAGTACTTAGTCTTTAAGTGCTCCATTAAATTATTAAAAATACCTCTATTTTTCCAGCAGTCTTAATTATATTTCACTAAAATTTAAAATCTAGTTAAATGGCTAGCACCAAAATCCCAATCCTAATAATAATGGTGTTTTATGCTATTGAAATATTATTCACTTTTTAACCGCTCAATGATTTATTATTTGAGTACTTTAGCGATGAGTGCCTCATTAAGTGGTTGTCTAAACCAGCTCAATGATCCTAATAATAAAGAGGCAGTCGATAGAGTTTCGGCGGTATTAGGCAATACCTTGCCCCAAGCACAAGCAGGTTTAGATCAGACAGTCGTCGGCGGCGTCACCGTACTCTTAGACGGAGGGGCTAGCCATGATAAAGAAGGAGGTATCCATTATCAATGGCGACAACTAACAGGTACTTCCGTAACTTTGCAAAATGCTGAAACGAGCCAAGCGACTTTTATAGCACCCTTGGTGCAGACAACTGAAGCCTTACAGTTTGAATTATTAGTAACAGATCATCAGGGTTGGCCAGCAAATGATTATATTAATGTCACGGTAAACCCTGCAGCAAGCCCAACAACGACGTTGAAAGGTAAGTTTATTGCTTCGCCACAAGGAGTTGCTGATTTAGCATACCAAACCAAAACACAATCAGGCATGACCAGCAGTACAGGAGAGTTTAATTATCAATCAGGTGAGGCGATTACTTTTAAAGTGGGCGATATTGTTTTAGGCAAAACATTAGCAAAAGTACAATTATCACCTTTTGATTTGGTAGAAATTGATAAGCCGCCTGTGACAGCAGCTGAAACTAGTCAAACTTTACGTTTAATGGAAAATAGCCCAGCTCCGACTTCTTTCGAAATGGCAACTAATATAGCTACCTTTTTGCAGACGTTAGATGCGGATAGTGATTTAACTAATGGCATTAGTATTCCTGAAACTATTAACACTATAGCTACGGGTAAATTATTACGTTTTGATCAAGAGAGCGCCTCGGGATTTAAAAATAATGCCGTCTTTAAACATATAATTGGCGAGGGTCGTTTAGCAGGCTTATGGGGGGGGAGTAAAGGGACTCAGGTTTATACCAAAGTACTAGATGATCTCTATGGAGGATTAAGTTTAGTACCCAATATTCCGAAAGTAGCTAGTGATTTACACAGTAAAACAAATTCTTTCTCAGATTTTTCTAGCCTAGTTGAAGCCTATGATTTTAATACCACTACACAAGAGTTAAATAAAAATGTGAGATTATATAATAATTTAACAGAGCTAACTAATAAGTTTGATCTTAAAATCGTTAATTTATACAACAGTTTTGGCTCTTTAGCTGAGCAAAAGCGTTATGTCATAGACTATGATATTAACGGCGATAAACTAAGAGATGAAATAGTGTTGGGTTACGATAAAAATAACTATTTGGTTGAGAATAAACAGATATTTAGAAAATTTGAGTTTAATAGTGAGGCTACTTATTCAGACAGTACTGTATATGATAATTATGGGCAGGCTACTAGCCTTAGTACTTTATCTGATGGTCAAACGACGCCTGAAGTCTATGAAAGTCATGACTACACCTATTATCCATCAGGTTTGATCAAAGCAGATAAAGCGAATAATGCTATTTATACCTATGATACTTTAGGTCGAGAGCTATCTTATAGTAATACTACCAAAAATGAAGCAGGCACTATTACTAGTACTTATTCTACCACAATGGATTGGGCTAATTTAGTACAAATCGACACTACTAAAAAAGATTTAAATAGCGATGGTGAGTTAGAAATTAATTATCAAAAAATGCTCAAATATGATCATCAGTTAAGAGTACTTGATAGCAAGGTAGAATCTGATACTGATGGCGATAAAAAGTGGAATAGCATCGAAACGTATCAAGCCACTTACGATAATAACGGTAATCGTACTAATTACAATAAACAAACGGATTCTAATGGTGATGGTACTGCCGATCAAAACTATCGTGAAACTTTAGAACTGGATTCTAGTAAAAGTACTCTCACCATTGAGGAAGACTCTAAGGGTGATGGTGTATTTAAAGTTACTGAAATTGAAACTAAACAATTAGACAGTGGTGGCAATTGGATCCAGAAAAAAGTTGAGCATCCTAATACGGATAGTGTCGATCACACACGTAGTTATAAAAACTATTCACAATGGTTTCCTTTATATCAAGTAGGGCAAGAGCCAGATAAACAGCTCATTATTAATGAGGTTTACAACTAGATATAGGTGCTCAGTTTAGAATAAGGCTGGCATATTCCAGCCTTATTCGTTCTCACCATAAAGTACTTGGAAGCGTTGCTCTACACGATTCCCCGCCTCATCGACTACGGCGACTTTATGCTCACCCACGGGAACCGTGACCGCTTGATTATGAAAGACTTGAGTTGAGCCAAGGTATTGATCATCTAAATGCCAGTACAACAGCATTTCAGGTTGGCGTGGTACGGCACGAAAGACGACTTGGCTACGTTTACCATCTAATTCACGCGGCAAATAAATCTGTGTATTGGGGCGAGGATAAACCAATGAAATGGCTTCATTTTGATTCGTATCTGTTGTTTGACAATCTACTCTAAACGGGGGTAAGGGTTGGTAATTAGCATGATGCTGGCGATAATAATAAGCTTGATCGGGGGGCAAAATAAACCAATCACGAGTTTGCATATTATAAACCGCTTCACAATCACTATTGACCCGCCATTGACCCGTGCTATCTAAATGAATCCGTTGGTAAAATGGGCTTAAGCGTGTAAAGCGTCCCCCTTGCGGCGCATCAACCGTTTTAGTTTCACACTGACCGTTGCTAAGGTAACCATCGTTTTTGCACACAGCAACGGGCGTCAATTGCCATGTCGGTTTTTCAAACCATTGAGTACTTTGGTGTAATAAGTTGAAAGTATTAAATAACAAAGGGGCTGCACTTTGTGTTCCGGTAATACCATTGCGCCCTTCACCATTAGCATTACCAACCCACACGCCAATGGTATAAAGTGGGGTAATACCAATCGCCCATGCATCACGATGCCCGTAGCTGGTACCCGTTTTCCATGCTACACGCTGACTACTACTAAATTTCTCCCAATAGCCCTCATCCCCCGGACGGGCGACTTCGACTAAAGCCTCTAAGGTTAGCCATGCACTGGCGCTGGATAGCGTAGCAATATTATTGGTTTGAGTCCTTTGATTGAGGAGTACTTTAGCGCGTTGCCAATAGCGCGGAGTTGTGTACGGGGATTGTGAGCCGAGATAAGCTAAGTTGGCGTAAGCATTAGTTAAATCCCATAATGAGCCTTCCGCACCGCCTAAAATCAGGCTCAAACCATAATCTCGTGCTGGACGAGTCAAATGTTGTAGCCCTAATTGTTGTAAATAGCTTTGAAAGGGCTGCACACCGTATTGGCTCAACATATTAACGGCTGGAATATTCAGTGAGCGAGCTAGGGCTTCATGAGCAGGCACCGCACCGTGATAAGCTCGATCATAATTTTGGGGCGTGAATCCGGTATAGCTGACGGGGACATCGGCAATTAAAGAGTCTGGTAAAATCATACCTTGCTCAATCATGGCGGCAAATAATAAGGGCTTTAAAGTACTGCCTGTACTACGAGGGCGTTGAATTAAATCCATGGCATGACCATTGGCTTTCATATCCACACCGGGGCGATTGCCCATATAGGCACGAACTTCGAGAGTTTTATTATCAATTACTAGTACCGCGAGATTATTAACGCCTTCTAGGGCTAATTGTTCTCCGGTACGTTGGGTCAGAGTTTGTAATTGACGTTGGAGTACTCCATCAATCGTGGTGTGAAAGCGTTGCCCTTGTTTATTTTGTAAGGACAAAGTATCGAGTAAATGTGGCGCTAATCGTGGCAAAGCATGCGGTGCATCGGGTAAAGGCTCTGCCAGGGCTAGTTGGTAATCTAATTCACTGAAGTACTGTTGATCGTATAAGCGTTTTAATAAGGTATTACGTTTGTCTAATAAGCGTTGGCGGTTGCGACCAACATGCACTAAAGCGGGATTATTAGGAAGTACGGCTAACATAGCACTTTCAGCCCATGATAATTGTGCAGGGTCACGTCCAAAGTAGCGCCAAGCGGCAGCTTCTAGACCGACTACATTGCCTCCAAACGGCGCGTGGCTGGCATAAAATTTTAAAATCTCAGTTTTGCTAAAACGACTTTCCACTCGAAAAGCACGTGCCATTTCCAGTACTTTTTCAGCCAAGGTGCGGGGAGGATTAGCGCGGGATAAACGTACTACTTGCATAGTTAAAGTACTGCCGCCACTGATGACTCGCCCTTGACTAAGATTAAGATAAGTGGCTCGTGTTAAAGCTAAAGGGTCAACCCCCCAGTGTTCATTAAAGCGTTTATCTTCAAATTGAATCAGCGCTTTAGCAAATTTATCAGGGACTTGATCAATATCAGGAAATCGCCATTGCTCATCCTCAGCAATATGCGCACTCAGTAATTTGCCATTACGATCCAAGACAATATTGGACACAGGGGCAGAAAATAATACTTCAGGAATGGCTAACCAGTACCACCATACACCCATACTCAGTAATAAGGTCAGCAGGGTAGGTAATACGATTAAAGCATAATAACGACGAGGTTTAGACTGTCCCCCCCCGCTAGGGGGAGGGATAATAGCAGTTTGATGAGTCATTGAATAACTAAGGCTTAGTTAGTTAACGCAGCCCCTGCACCAGCACCAGCAGGTGCCGCGGGGGTAGAGGCTGGAGTACTAGCGGCAGGTTTAGCAGGTGTTGCAACAGGCATAAGAGTCGTTACCGTTTTGACGATTTGCACTGATAAACCAGCGGTACGACCGCGTTTATTAGGTTCATACATGACTTCGGCACTGGTAGCGGGGAAGTAGTAATTACCTAGGAACGCTGCATTGACTGGAATCGTTACCGTTTTACGCTCACCCGCATTTAGATCAAAGTAACTCAGTACTCGATCATCCCGTACATCCTGATAGTTTAACCCGACTTTAGCGGCTTCAGGAGGTGTACCTATTTCCATCCCTGAGGGTACTAAAGTACTTAAAGCTACCCGTTTAACGGCTTTAGGTGTGCTATTGGCGACTTGAACGACGATGCTGTAGTCCTGACCTTGTGCAAATTGTAGAGGCTGGGTAGACGGATTTTGAGTACTCCACACCACTTGCTTAGCACTATTGAGGATATCGACTTGTAAGGTTAAGCCTTTACTTTCGGCTAATTCATTACCTGCTGGGGCAACCCCTTTGCTGTAAACAGTAGCATACAGTTTACGATCACCTTCATTTTTCAAGTCTACTTTAAATGCGGTATCACCCGTTGCTAGTTTTTGACTGATCAATGATTGTGCCGTACTTAAAGCCGTAGCGGTTGCACCATTAATACTCACTTGACCTTTAATCGCTTGAGTTGATTGTGCTAAATAATGCGAAATGGACATGAGCGCCCACGATAGGTCGTGAGTATTCGCATTTTCAGCTAAAGCTAGTTCAATCGCCATTTGTTGTATTAAGGTATCTGCATCTTGAGTTTTATTCAAGGCTAATAAAGTTTCTAGCTGAATACCCAAATTACCTAATTTACCGCTAAAGGTTAAATCTGGCGTAGGTGCACTAGTTTGAGTGGCGGCTAAACCTTGAGTCAATTGCGTAGCGGCTTCCGTTTGACCGACTTTTTGATAAGCAGCGGCTAACATCCAACGCGCTTGAGTATTGGCTTTACCGGATTCACGTAAACGATTCATAGCCCCCATTTGCGGTTTACCTGCAAGGGCTAGTACATAGAGGCGGTAGGCTTGAATAGAACTAGTATCTTGGTTGTCCACATTTGACCACTCTTGCGCTTGATTCACTTGATAAATTAACCAATTGTTCAAGAGAGTAGTGGGGATAGCATAGCCTTGCTTTTGAGCTTCGACGAGGAAATTACCCGCATAAATGCTCGCCCAGTCATTAACCTCTGTGGAGCCGGGCCAGTACATTAAGTTGCCACTTACCGCTTGGAAATTACCTAATTTATCAATCGCCGCTTTAATATGGCGCTCGACTTTTTGCTGTTGCTCCGCAGGTAACTGCAGCAATTTAGGTAAGTACAATTGTGGGAATGCACTGGAAGTAGTTTGCTCTAAACAACCATGTGGATAGTTCACTAAATAATCCAAGTGCTGATCGAGATTTAACCCCGGAATGGCAGAGACTTCTAAAGTACTTTGGTTAGTACCCGCTAAGCCAAACGGTGTAACGGTAGGTGACCAAGTACTTTGGGGTTCAATGGTTGCCATCACTGAGCGAATACTCGGCGTATTGGGCGCTTGTACGGCAATATCTACGGTATGTTGACTGCTTTCAGCGCCACTGGTGGCAATAAACTGTAATTGTCCCGCCATAGGTGTCGCGCCTGTTTGTACGGGAACCATTACCACTTTTTCGCCCGGTTGGTCAAAATTGACGGTTATAGGTTGTGATAGGGCAGAGAATGCCTGATTGCCTTTGGTCTCAATCGTGACTTGTTTAACTTCGGGTTTGCCAACAAATACCGTTAAGGGTACTTGCACGGTTTCATTAGTTTTTAAGGTACGAGGGAGTGAAGACAACATCATCACTGGTTGACGCACGAAGACGGGTTTTTCAGCTCTACCATAGGCTTGATCTTGTGCCGCCACTAACATAATGCGTACTGCACCTAAGTAAGGAGGTAGCTCTACTGTGTGCTCACGCGTTTGACCGGCTTCCAATGTGAAGACACCTAAGAACCGTACCACAGGTGGGAAGCGTTTAGGTTTATTGGCAGCATCATCAATTTGAGCTTCATCACCCCCACCTAGGGCTAACATCCGCTCTAATTGACCCCCATAAGCCCCCATCACATCATCAAATAAGTCCCATGTTTTAATGCCTAACGCTTCTTTTTTGTAGAAGGATTTATGCAAATCAGGGGTTTCAAACTTGGTTAAGCCTAATAAACCTTCATCAACGACCGCAAGGGTGTAGCTCATAGGTTTACCGTTTTGCTCACTGACTGTAAAGGTTTGTGGGGTTGTCGGTTTCCATTCTTCACCGGCATTGATGATAGGCGTTAGTAAAGTACTAGGGTTTTCTACTTTAACGGGAATAATGCCGTATAAACGAATCGGACGATCATTGGTTTTACCTTGATGCGGTTGCAACAAGCTAATGCTCACATACACATTGGGCGCCATTTTATCAGTAATAGGCACATCCACTTGAGTACGTTCGCCATTCAGCTCTAACCAACGTTGATCAAGAATTTGTGAGGCATTTTCTACTGTTAATAAAGCACGACCTTTGGAGGCTTCGGGGAGTTGGATTTTAGCGGTTTCGCCGACTTGATAAGTGTCTTTGTCACTGGCAAAGCGCAACATAGCCGCTGCACCTGAACCTTCCTCCTGAGCGCGACCTGCCCATCCCGGCCAATCTACATACACGGTTTTACCGGTGCAATGTTTGCCTGTTAAGTCACAAGCACGAATTAAATAACGACCCCAATCAGGATAGTTAATTTGGAAGCTCCAAGTACCCCGCCCATTGGTAGTGCTAATGACGGATTGTTGTAGCTTGCTACTATGGCTAGAGTCAGAGTACTCGGCTAAGGATTCTGGGGTCTTATCCCACCACCATTTCCACTCGATTTTATAGAGAGTGACTTCAACTTGTGGCAACGAGACTGCATTACCGTCAGCATTTACGCTAGCAATTTCAACCGTATGAGCTTGATCAGTTAATAGCATTCCCCGCTCAGCATCTCCCTTCGGTAACTTAATACCTACATAGTTTTCAAAGGGATAATAGTCCATGTTTTGTTTAGCGATACTAAAACCACCGCCTTCTTCATGCACACGGCTGGTAAACCACGCACTTAACATCCCGGGGGCGGACTCTTCGGGTTGAAACGATTTATTAAAGGTTAAAGAGCCATTGGCATCGAGACGACCATCGACCAGTTGTTGATCTTCACTGTCCATTTTACGAGCAGGATCATCAAACACATAATCATTAAAGCGTCCGAATGTAGTCGTTTTTTCACGCAAACGCACACTCACGTCCGCTTTTAAGTTAGAGGCTTTACCGCCGTGCAGCCATTGTGAGAACAATGTTGCATTAGGCAAGGGTTTATAACCATGTAGTACTTCAGTGCCATAACTTAAATCAATTTTCAGGCGATTGGGGCGTACCATTTCGACTTTAATCGTTTTATCGAAAGTACTGGCTCCTAAATTGGCTTTGACTAACCAATTGCCTGTAGGATCGGATTCAGAGGTTTTCAGGGTAAAAGTGTAGAATGGGCCTGTTGGCGTTTTATTAGTTTGGACTTGCTTGACTTTGCCCATAGGGTCAATCAGTTGAATCGTTACGGGATGATTGGCAGGTAGGGTTTTAGCCCGATCTTGTAAAGCAAAGGTCATATGAATGTCATCACCTGGACGCCATACGCCACGCTCACCGTACAACACACCTTTTAAGCCTTTTTGTAGATTTTCACCACCCACGTCAAATTGACTGACCGCTAAGGTATTATTCGCATTAAGTTTTAAGTAGCCTGTATCAGCCCCTTGTTTGGCGACTAATAAGAAGGGAGTACTTTGGGTTTTAAGGGTAGCAAACCCTTTATCATCGGTAGTCGCTGTGCCAAGGCTGCGTCCTTGGAAATTACGTACTTCTAATTGCACACCTGCGGCGGCATTAGCGCTACGTAAATCCGTAGCAATCATATGAATAGTGCCATCGGTTTCTTGTTTAGCCATTAAACCTAAGTTACTGGCTAGGAAGTTTTGCGCCCCTTTGACTTTTTCATCATTGTAGTAGAAGTAGCTGTCATGACAGGGGTCATTACGTTTATCCCAGTCATATTCTTGCTCGCCGTCACCATTAGCATAGTAGTCTGCAATACCATCCCAACCACTCGCTTGACGCTCACCATCGTCTTCATAATCCTTCAAAGGCGAATCCGCTTTGGTAGGGGTAGGTGTCCCTGCAGGGCAATTAAAGGCGGAGTGACGACGATCAATAGATAATTCCAAACGATATAAAGTACCTGGCTTGGTCTTAAGCAATTGAGTCGCATCTAAGGTAAAGCGATTCCACTGATTAGGGTTAGCCACTTTTACGGGAATTGTTTTGCGCCATAAATAGCGTCCTACTCGTCCGGTATCGGAGTCACCGTGGATATTATTATTTTGTAAAAATTGTGGAATGTTTTCGGGATAAATTTCAAAGGCCGTGATTTGCACAGCATTAACTGCTTGGACTTCGATTGGAATTTCAAGTACTTGGTTATCGGGTAAAATACTTCCCTTGCCTACAAAGCGTACAGCAGGCTTCGGTGGGTCTAATTTGACGGTTTCAACCAACGTAGCGGGTAATTTACCGAGGCTAGCATTAGCCGCTTGAATACCAGAGTTCAGGACTAATTTATATTCACCCGGCTCTAATTCATCGCTGGGATAAACATCAACACGATTACCAATGATTTGTGTGCGAATTTTATCAGTGCCTAATTGCACTAATCCAGTGAGGTCTTGGCTGGGATTCAGGAGGTCAGAAAACGTCACACTAATATAGGGTTTGCTATCAGCATTAGAGCGCTCAGTTTGGATGCGGGTAATGCTAAACGTTTTTTGGCTAGGAATAGCTACCGTTTTTTGACCCTTACTTTGGCTGCCCAGAGCCTTTAAACCTGCACCGTCCCAACTTAACGCCACTTCAGTCGCAAAGGTTTCACGCGGAATGGCATCAATCGTAAAGCGATGTTCAGTGCCAGCTCCATTATGTTGCCAAGTCGCAGGGAGCGTTTTGTTTTGTACAGTTGCTTGAAGTACTTTTTCGACATTAACATCTTCAGCATAGTCAGAGCTGTAAATCGTACCCGTGAGCTTCATCTGGTTTTGAAATTGATCACTAGGGACTAAACCATCCGTTTGAACGTCTAATTCCATAGGAGGTGTTTTAAAGCTCATCTCAACAGGTGCTGTATCTGCTGGAATGTTGGTCAAACCATTCGGTTTTAAATTAATGGTATAGGTTTGATGGGAGTCCAGTGGTTTTTCAGGAATAAAAGTAATACTGCTGTCCGTATCAAAAGTGGCTTTTCCTGTGACAGCTGGGTTAATAGTGAGATAGCTATCAGCCGCTTTGCCTACTTGATCAGCCGCCACAATAGGTTGGCGAAACGTAATCAGTAGTGGGTTAGTGCGGCTTAAAATACCTTGTGGATAGGTTTTAATCCATTCCGTCCAAGGTTTTAAATTAGCAGCATTCGCAACGGTAGTATTAGAGGTTGCTGTAGCGATAGCAGCATGAGTTGCTGAGGATGTATTGGTAGAGGTATTGGCGTCATCCTGACAGCCTGCTATTAAGCTGGTTAGTGCTAAGAGCAAGAGTAAGCGATGTAACCAAGAGTAAAACGTTGTTTTAGTATGCATATGGGTAATTCCCAAAAGGTTACTTAGCAAGTCTGAAAAGTGGGGTAGTTTAATAACCCTAGTTTAAATACTGACTGTGTTATTGGTGAGTAGTTCACGTGGAGAAGTTGTGCAAGCCTCTTTAAATTAACATGTTTAATTAACCTCTGTATAGAACGTTGTAAGGCTATTGTTGAGTAATTTGATAGATTATTATTAGTTTAATATAGGTTGGTTAATTTTTTGATAAATCAGTGGTTTTATTAGAGTAGTATAGTGAGTTTTAGACCATTTTAAATGAAGCTTATAGAGTTTGCGTTAGGTGGTTTATAAGTACTCAGCACAGGCTTAAGATTATTAATAACGTAGCTATAGTTTAGTTAATTTTTGCAAAATAAAAAAGGGAGCCAAGTGTTAGCTCGGCTCCCTTGCGATGACTACTCGTCTAATAATTAGTGTTTATCATTAGAGTTTTTGTCTTTGTGATCATCGTCTAAGCGATGAATACCTTCCTCAATCTTATGTACCGCTTTTTGAGCAAAGCCACGCGCTTTATCAAACAAGCTCATGCCTTGTTCACTTAAATGCTCGGCTTTTTTCACTAACTCTGGATTTTTTTCTGCAAAGTCGTGAATAGCTGTTTTAGCTTTATCTAGTAACTCACCACTTTTAACGGCTAGGTCTTTAGACGTATCAGGTTTAGGGTTTGTAGATAAATGTATGCTCACAGTAGGCATTTCGTTAGGCGTTACCGGAGCATTGGTAGGCTGTACACGATTCGGGTTGATACGGAAACTAGGTAGATCAGGACTAAATATTTTACTATCAGCACCTTGTACAATCGTTTCAGTTCCAGAGGCCTTCATTCCCACCGTAGGCGGCAAAGTACTGCGAATATCGGTAGTCGCAACGGCGTTTTCTACAGTATCGACCACGCGACCTTCTGCATAATCCACCACATTAGCAGTAGTATCCTCGACTTCCGCTGGTGTTTTAGTAGGAATAGGTGCTGCTTGTAACTCAACACTATCTACTTTATCACCAACATACTCGACGGCAGTATCGGCAGCACTAACAATCTCGGCTTTGGCTTGTTGTATAGTGTCAACCACAGAGCCTTGAGTGTGAGCCAGTTGTTCAGTAGTAGTATCTACTAAGTCATCAACTTTGTTGGCTACAACAGAGCCTGCTTTTGTGGCAGCTTCTTTAGCCTCTGTAGCAGATTCAGTAGCAGCGTCCTTCAGCTCGGTGGCTTTGTCGACCACAGCCTCTTTCGCATCCCCCACTTTGTCAGCAATCACTGCACCTGCGCCGACGACGACTGCACCAGCTGAAGCTAAGCCGCCTTTAATAGAGTTCCAAAGAGAACCCGAGTTCTCTTCAACGCTATCAGTGAGGTTTTGAGTG
>JBDKGX010000045.1:0-17467 GCA_039797965.1 Pseudomonadota bacterium | reverse complement strand
CACTGTAAAGCCAAAGTACTTGAATAACTCCCCTGCTGGAGCGGATTCGCCAAAGCGATCTAAGCCAATGACTTCGCCATTTAAGCCCACATATTTGTACCAGCCCTGAGTCACGGCCGCCTCAACCGCTACCCGTGCAGTCACGGCTTTAGGGAGTACAGACTCTTTATACTCTGCGGATTGCTTGTCAAAAATGTTAGTGGAGGGCATAGACACTACGCGCACTTTGCGATCCGCCATTTGTGCAGCCGCTTTCATAGCTAAATCCACTTCAGAGCCAGTGGCAATAATGATAGCGTCTGGAGTACCGTCACAATCTTTAAGGATGTACCCCCCCTTAGCAATATCAGCGATTTGCTCTGGAGTACGCACTTGGAACGGTAGATTCTGACGAGTGAAGATTAAACATGACGGCATCGTTTGCGCTTCAACGGCGGCTTTCCACGCCACAATACTTTCTACCCCATCACAAGGACGCCATACCTGCATATTAGGAATCATCCGTAAGGTCGGGATTTGCTCAACCGCTTGATGAGTAGGACCATCTTCGCCCAGACCAATGGAGTCATGGGTATAAACGAAAATCGAGCGGATTTTCATTAAAGATGCCATACGTAACGCATTACGGGCATACTCAGAGAACATTAAGAACGTTGCACCATAAGGGATAAAACCACCGTGTAACGCAACCCCGTTCATAATGGCACTCATCCCAAACTCACGCACGCCGTAGGAGAGATAGTTACCACTAAAATCCTGATCGGGGCCATGCGTAGAGTTGATGTGTTTACTAGCTTTATTAAAGGTATTGTTAGAAGGCGATAAGTCTGCCGAGCCACCTAAAAATTCAGGTAGTAAGGGGGCAAACTGATCTAATGCGTTTTTGGACGCTACACGAGTCGCGGGTGATTCCGCTTTAGCGTTAATCGTTTCTATTGCCGCTTGCGAGGCTTCAGCCCAATTGGCAGGTAATTCACCTGCCATGCGGCGTTTAAACTCAGCGGCTTCGGTAGGATAAGCTTTTTCATACGCAGCAAAAGTACTATTCCACTGTGCTTCGGTAGCTTGACCCTTGGCTTTGGCATCCCAACCTGCATAAATTTCGGCAGGAATCACAAACGGCTCGTAAGACCAGTTCATCGCTTCACGTGCTGCAGCAATTTCAGCCGCACCTAAGGGCGAACCGTGCACATCGTGACCACCTTGTTTATTAGGCGCACCTTTACCAATGATGGTTTTGCAGCAAATTAAGGTGGGGCGATCTTTATCAGCCTGTGCTTGCTTTGTAGCTTGTTTGATTGCCTCAGGATCATGACCATCCACATTTGCAATCACTTGCCAACCATAGGCTTCAAAACGTTTAGGCGTATCGTCTGAGAACCAACCAACTACATCACCATCAATCGAGATACCATTGTCATCGTAGAACGCGATGAGTTTACCGAGCTTTAAAGTACCTGCTAAGGAGCAAGTCTCGTGCGAAATACCCTCCATTAAGCAACCATCACCTAAAAATACATAGGTGTAGTGATCAACGATGGTATGCCCGTCTTTATTAAATTGAGCCGCGAGTACTTTCTCTGCTAATGCCATACCCACTGCATTAGAAACCCCTTGACCTAAAGGGCCAGTAGTGGTTTCAACACCAGGAGCATAACCATACTCAGGGTGACCAGGGGTTTTAGAGTGGAGTTGGCGAAAGGCTTTGAGGTCATCAATACTTAGGTCATAACCTGTTAAATGCAACACTGAGTAGGGCAACATCGAGCCGTGACCATTGGACATCACAAAGCGATCACGATTTGCCCATTGTGGATTGGTGGGATTGTGGCGCATGAAATCGTTGTAGAGTACTTCGGCAATATCAGCCATGCCCATAGGAGCTCCGGGGTGGCCAGAGTTGGCTTTTTGCACAGCATCCATGGCTAATACGCGAATAGCATTAGCTAACTGTTGGCGGGTGGTCATATCGAGAACTCCTTAAAATACAAATAATCGCAACTCAATGAAACATGCTGATAACACCTACACAAAGGTATTATGAGAATGCACCATCAGACCTAGCTTTTGAGTTGGATTGTGTATCTAGGAGCTAAAGACTCCCTATTATACCTAATGAATACAGGTGTACTAACCTCCTGCTGTGTATAAAAGGGGCGCGAAAGACTTACCCGTTTTGGGTGCTCAAGTGGAGATAGTTTCAACATAAGTGAGCAAAGCAATATCTGGCTTGGGATAGAGGCGCTCTTTATACCGAAAAAATAGAGATGGGTGAACTCAAAAATAACAACACTGTTTAATTAATAGCAAGCACACCATTTTTATAATTTTTGCTTCATAATAACTCCACTTAACCTTTTCGAGACACGTAATGAGCAAACTAAAAGTATTTATCGACGGGCAACACGGTACAACTGGGCTACAAATTAGAGATAAACTAGAGCATCACAGTCATGTGCAAGTGATTGAAATTGCAACTGAAGCGCGTAAAGATGTAAATGCGCGTAAAGCCTTGATGAATGAGGCGGACATTGTATTTTTGTGCTTACCGGACGCAGCTTCTAAAGAGATTGCGGCAGACCTTTATCAGATGGATACCCGAGTGATTGATGCGAGTTCGGCGCATCGGGTGGATGATAAGTGGACGTATGGCTTGCCAGAGCTGCGTAAAGAACAACGTGAACTGATTAAAAACGCTAAGTACGTCTCCAATCCCGGCTGTTATGCAACGGGTGCGATTTTGTTGCTGAACCCATTGAGTGAAAAAGGCTTATTACCCCAAAGTACTGCGATTCATATTAACGGCTATTCGGGTTATTCAGGGGGTGGGACTGCGATGATTAATACTTATGAATCCGGTGAAGTGTCTCCTGCCTTAGCGTTATATGGTCTGGATTTCAACCATAAGCATATTCCCGAAATGATGAAGTACAGCCAATTACAACGCCGTCCGACTTTTATTCCCAGTGTTGTACCGATTCGCCAAGGCATGATTGTATTAGCTGCCTTTGATAAAGCCGAATTAAATGGCACTGCTGAAGATATTAAACAGCTCTACAAAGCTAAATATCAAGACGAGCGTTTTGTGCAAGTCAAAGAACAAGATATTGAGCAAAATAAATTTCTTAATATTTCTAATTTAGAGGGCACTAATAACTGTGAGATTTATGTATTTGAATCCGCCGACAACTCACAAGTACTAGTACTTTCACGCTTGGATAATCTAGGCAAAGGTGCCAGTAGTGCCGCGATTCAAAATATGAATATTATGTTGGGATTGGATGAGACATTAGGTATTGCCTAATTGCTTTCGAACTCAGAGGTATAGAAGTAAAGTACTTATGCTTATTAGTACTTTACTTATCGAAACACTTCATACCTTAAGGTCTGTACAAACTGAAATTTTTTAGTATCATTGCCGACCTAATAGCCCTTGTGGCTAAACACAGATGTTGAGGAGCGTTGCAACAGAACTTTTCTGCCAGGCTCAACAGACTGTCAACATGACAAAACGGCGCTCAGTCATTAGTAACCAATTATTTTATAAGGAGAACGTAATGGCTGAGACTCACCTGTTTACGTCCGAATCTGTATCCGAAGGTCATCCCGACAAAATGTGCGACCAAATCTCTGACGCGATTTTGGACGCTATCATTGCTAAAGACCCTTATGCTCGTGTTGCCTGCGAAACCCTCGCTAAAACAGGTATGATCGTACTGGCTGGCGAAATCACTACCACCACTGACATCGACTACGAAGGCATTGTGCGCGGCGTAGTAAACGACATTGGCTACAACAATTCACGGATTGGTTTTGACGGAAATACGTGTGCAGTCATTAATGCCATTGGTAAACAATCGCCTGATATTGCAATGGGTGTTGATCGCGCTCGTAGTGAAGACCAAGGTGCAGGCGACCAAGGTTTAATGTTTGGTTATGCCAGCAATGAAACCGATGTTTTAATGCCTGCTGCATTGACCTTTTCCCATCGTTTAGTCAAAAAACAAGCGGAATTACGTAAAAACGGTATTCTGCCTTGGTTACGTCCTGATGCTAAATCACAAGTTACCGTGCGCTATGAAGATGGCAAAATCGTGGCAGTAGACGCCGTAGTTCTTTCTACTCAACACGATCCTGAAATCAGCCTAAAAGATTTACGTGAAGCCGTACTGGAGCATGTGATTAAGCCAGTACTACCGACAGAGTGGTTACACAAAGGTACCCAATTCCACATTAACCCAACGGGTAATTTCGTCATCGGTGGGCCAGTAGGTGACTGTGGTCTAACAGGTCGTAAGATTATTGTGGATAGCTACGGTGGTATGGCACGTCACGGTGGTGGTGCATTCTCCGGTAAAGATCCTTCTAAAGTAGATCGCTCTGCGGCTTATGCAGGTCGCTATGTAGCGAAAAATATCGTAGCGGCGGGTCTTGCTGAGCGCTGTGAGATTCAAGTCTCTTATGCGATTGGTGTGGCTCAACCCACCTCTATTTCGGTTGAAACTTTTGGTACTAATAAAGTCTCTGAAGCTTTAATTGAAAAATTAGTTCGTGAGTACTTTGATCTACGTCCTTATGGCATTACCAAAATGCTCGACTTATTGCGTCCGATCTATCGCAATACCGCTAGTTACGGTCACTTTGGTCGTGAAGATTTAGATTTACCTTGGGAGAAAACCGATAAAGCTGAAGCGTTACGTGCAGCGGCTGGTTTATAATTCCTAATAGCTCATCTGACTTTTAAGTGAGGTGAGCTTTTCCGTCTAAGGAGCGCTGCAACGGCTACCTGATATTCTTTTAATAAGGTAGTTCCGCCAGGCTTAGGCAACCGTAATTGACAACGGCGCTCATTCAATTATCAATTTAAACTGGAGATTGAATGATGAGTTCTAGTCAATTCAATGATTATATTGTTGCCGATATGAGCCTCGCTGCTTGGGGTCGTAAAGAGATTAAAATCGCTGAAACCGAAATGCCGGGCTTAATGGCGATTCGTGAAGAGTTTGCCAAAACTCAACCTTTAAAAGGTGCCCGCGTCACCGGTTCTTTACACATGACGATTCAAACCGCTGTGTTGATTGAGACCTTAATCGCTTTAGGCGCTGAAGTACGTTGGGCATCTTGCAATATTTTCTCGACTCAAGATCACGCAGCAGCAGCCATTGCAGCAGCAGGTATTCCGGTATTTGCTTATAAAGGCGAATCACTGGAAGAGTACTGGGATTACACCCACAAAATCTTTGAATGGTCTAATGGTCAACAAGCCAATATGATTTTGGACGATGGTGGCGATGCTACCCTACTCCTACATTTGGGTGCTCGTGCTGAAAAAGACATTAGCCTTGTGGCAAAACCCACTTCTGAAGAAGAAACCTATTTATACGCGGCAATTCGCAAACGTTTAGAAACTGATCCTACTTGGTACAGTACTCGTTTAGCTGAAGTACGTGGTGTGACGGAAGAAACCACGACAGGCGTACATCGTTTATATCAAATGCACACCCGTGGCGAACTCAAATTCCCAGCGATTAACGTCAATGACTCTGTCACTAAATCAAAATTCGACAACCTGTATGGTTGCCGTGAGTCTTTAGTCGATGGTATCAAACGTGCGACCGACGTGATGGTAGCCGGTAAAGTGGCAGTGGTAGCGGGTTACGGCGACGTGGGTAAAGGCTCTGCTCAAGCGTTACGCGCTTTGTCTGCTCAAGTATGGGTGACTGAAATTGACCCGATTTGTGCACTACAAGCAGCAATGGAAGGTTATCGCGTTGTGACTATGGACTATGCTGCCGATAAAGCAGATATTTTCGTCACTGCAACAGGTAACTTCCACGTCATTAACCATGACCACATGGCTAAAATGAAAAACGAAGCTATCGTGTGCAACATTGGTCACTTTGATAATGAAATTGATGTAGCCAGCCTCGAACAATACCAATGGGAAGAGATCAAACCGCAAGTTGATCACATCATTTTCCCAGATGGCAAACGCATCACTTTATTAGCTAAAGGTCGTTTAGTGAATCTTGGTTGTGCTACCGGTCATCCTTCCTACGTCATGTCCTCTTCATTTGCCAATCAAACGATTGCGCAAATTGAACTATGGACTGAGCGTGATTCTGGTAAATATCCCGTTGGTGTTTACACCTTACCTAAGCACTTAGATGAGAAAGTCGCTCGTTTACAATTGAAGAAATTAAACGCGCAATTGACCGAACTTTCTGAACAACAAGCCGCTTACATCAATGTACCTGTGCAAGGCCCTTACAAAGCCGATCACTATCGCTATTAATCAGGAGTTGCTATGAGTACGCATGATCATACTCACGACCATGAGCATGACGACCATAGCCAACAGGATGAATTAGCGTTTAGCTTTGAGTTTTTCCCACCCAAAACCGAACAGGGTGTAGAAAAACTGCGCGAAGTGCGTGAAGTACTTAGCCCCTTAAATCCCCGATTTTTTTCGGTGACTTATGGGGCGGGTGGTTCGACACAAGAGCGTACTCTGGAGACCGTGTTGGAAATCCAACGCTCCTCTGGAATCGAAGCCGCACCGCATTTGTCATGTATTGGTTCGTCAGCGAGTCAAATTCGTCAAATTCTCCATCTATACCGCGAACACGGTATTAAGCATATTGTCGCACTACGCGGTGATTTGCCCTCAGGCACTATGGATAGTGGTGAATTTCGTTACGCTAATGAATTAGTGGAATTCATTCGTAAAGAGACGGGTGATCACTTTCATATCGAAGTGGCTGCCTACCCCGAAGTCCATCCTCAAGCGCAAAATCTAGATAAAGATTTAGATAATTTTGTACGCAAAGTGAATGCCGGAGCCAATAGCGCGATTACACAGTACTTCTTTAATGCGGATGCGTACTGGCACTTTGTGGATCGTTGTGCTGCTAGAGGCGTGATGATTCCGATAGTGCCCGGCATTATGCCAATTACGAACTACACGCAACTCGCGCGTTTTTCGGATATGTGTGGCGCTGAAATACCTCGTTGGGTACGTAAGCAATTAGAAGCGTATGGCGATGATTCGGAGTCTATCACCGCGTTTGGTGAGGAGTTCATCACATTATTGTGTGAAAACTTACTCGATACTGGAGCGCCCGGTTTGCATTTCTATACCATGAATCGCGCCGAGCCCACTGTAAATATCTGGAATAATCTAGGTCTGTCGGCTTAAACTCTAAAATACCTCAAAAAACACGGATTGAATATTCATGTTTTTTGAGAGTAATACAAACTAAGTATTATTAAGTTTAGTTAACGATGGCACCGGCCATTCCTGCTGGTGAGCTTGCCATATTAATAATAGAAACCATACCTCGAGGCTTGACAATAGTATCCAAACTAAAATTCATACTAGACATAATACACGATCCATCTCGCGCATTTTTTATATCCCTAATAGTAATTTTTTCTGTAGGATCAACTAATCTAGAAAGAAGAGTTTGAGATAAACAAACTATAGCTTTATTTTCATTTTTAGCTATTAAATCTTGAATAGAATTAGTCAGAAGCTCGACATTATATAATAAAACCCATTTTACTCTAGAGCCTTCAACAGTATCTCTATAGTATATTACATATGGAGCAGGCTGATCATGGAATGTGGCAGAAAACTGTATAGCACCTTCGTTAATATAAGTCGTAAAACGAGAATGCTGTATCTTTATACATGCATTTATCTCCTCTTTAACCTCTCGCTCTAGTGCACTAGTATAAGCTTCATTGGGTTCGACTTTTCCACCGACAGCTTGGATATAAATATTATCTTTAGATATGTAACGTTCAGGGACAGAAAACACAAAGAGACCATCATACCTTATAAAAGCCGCAACGGATATAGGTGATGACTCTTTTATAAAGTCATTAATATAATATGTATTTGGTTCATACTCTAACCATTTATTATCGAAATATCCTTTAAATGTATCATAAAGGGAGCCTAATCCCAGGTTTTTTATTTTAAAGACAGGGGCTTTTTCTGCATTGTCAGAAGAATAAATATATGGCTGAACATAACAAAAATCATCAAACATAAATACTCTAAAATAATACCCTTCATGATGCGAGCGAGACTCAAAAACACCTTCATTGTATAAAGATGCCAACTGCTTTCCTGATTGCTCAGAACTAATAAGATCCCTCTGCCACTCTGCTAACTTGGTTAGATCTCTATCCGCTAATTTTTTCTTTGAAAGGTATGGTGTCCTAATACTAGAATGTAGTATTCTAATACTTTTAGCATTGGGATTAGCTTTCATATCCTCATAAAACAACCCTTTGCCAGATAATATATCCCTACCTATTTGAACAAATATAGCAATATTATTTGCTGTAGCTAACTCCTTACTAATTTCACTTATACAAGCAGGCATATTAGCAAAAACTTTTACTACTCCATAAGATCTCTCCTTATCACAAAATTCATTAATTCTTTTTTTTACGATATCATCAATTTGTTTATAAAAAAAAGATTTTACTAAATAGAAACCATATTTTCTTACAAGAAAAAATATAGTTAGGGCTATGCATATAGCAAAAGAGAACATAGCAAAAACCTGATCAGACTTAGCCACACTCTCCGATAAGGGGTATTTAGTTGCTATAAGTATAGCATATGATAAGGCGCTAGCTAAGACTCCTGAAAGAAACGCTATTAATGCAGACTTACTCACTACATATGCTACCAAAAATTATTATGATAATTAATTATATATTAACTATCCTGTATTAGTAAATTACTAGTTAGATAACATCTAACAATAATTAGCGACTATAAGAAAGTAATTTTTTTTACTTTAATTAAAATTTTTTTTATAAAAAATAAAAAAATACTCTATAAGCAATTTCTCTGATAAAAATTAAAACGTGCCATCCCACTCAAATTTCATGTTTCTTGAACAGCAGGTCAACTTCTCTTAGTATGTTTTAGAACCCTCAAGTACTGGCCTTGTACTTGGGGGTTTTTGCTATTAATAATCAAAACAACATCACAGGACTTGCTATGCGTACTAAAGAAGAAATCGTAGCTAACTGGCTACCACGCTATACCTCACTTACCCCCGAAACCATTGGGCAATATATTCTGCTCACTAATTTTAATCAGTATGTGGAAAGGTTTGCCGAATGGAATGGCGTTCCTATTAAGGGGTTAAATCGCACGATGCCTAATGCGACCGCCAACAATATCACCATTATTAATTTTGGGATGGGCAGCCCCAATGCGGCGACCATTTTAGATTTATTGAGCCATGTTCATCCTAAAGCGGTACTGTTTTTAGGCAAATGTGGCGGTCTAAAAAAGCGTACTCAACTCGGCGATTTGATTCTACCCATCGCGGCGATTCGAGGTGAGGGAACTTCATCGGACTATTTCCCCCCCGAAGTCCCTGCCTTACCTGCATTTAGTTTGCAAAAAGCGGTATCCACCACCATCTCGCGCAAATATCAAAAAGAGTACTGGACTGGCACGGTCTACACCACCAACCGCCGTGTATGGGAGCATGATGAGATATTTAAGGAGCGTCTCAAGCGCATGCGTTGTATGGCGATTGATATGGAAACTGCCACCATTTTTAGCGCCGGCTTTTTTAATGAAATTCCAGTGGGAGCCTTGCTATTAGTTTCAGACCGCCCTATGGAACCAGAAGGAGTCAAAACCGAGGCCAGCGATCAAAAAGTTTCGGAAAACTTTGTGGAAATGCATTTACGCATTGGTATTGACTCTCTCAATGAGTTAATCAATAACGGTTTATCGGTTAAGCATCTGCGCTTTTAATCCTAATCTAATACTTTACTCAGCCTAACATTCACTTTTGAATGTCAGACTGGGTAAGTCTATATTCGTGCTACTCACGAGCTCTATCACTAATTAGTCACTGTATTTGGCTTACTATATTTTTTAACTAAAGAATAATTATAAACCGACCTAAAGTACTCATCCCCAATCATAAGTCCAAACATTAAGCCTACTGCTAATAAAGTACTGGTATAATCTTGCGTATAATAAATTACACCATACCCCGTAACCAAAACAATATGACAAACTATGGACAGCGTTGTAGATTGACCCACACGCTTTAATAGTCTTAATCCGGTTAGAGTAATTACATTTTGCACTCTAAACAACTCAATGAGTGCCATGCTTAATACGACTATAATTAGAGTACTTATTGTCTGATCATCGTGATAAATATTTTTCAATGCCCAGTGTTGATAAATAGCAAAAACACTCAACATCACTACTAAACCAATACTCGTGAATAATCGCCCCCATTTAATAAGATAATTAATCGTTCGACCAAACTTTATCATCAAGTTTTTATTTAAGCAAAATGCCAGCTCACGATTAGTATAGCCCACCCACGCCGCAGCTAAGGCGCCTACCATTTGAAACCAAGGTACTAGCATCGTTCGAGTTAAATAAGCGGTTTGGCTAATATGGGATAAGACTGCAATAAATACATAGGTCATCACAGTATAGGAACCCGCCTCTAGTGAACCTACAAACCCTGTTTTAATAATACCCCAGTCTTGTCTGAGGGTAGTTACCAACTTTTTAATATTAGAAAAATCAGTAACTTTATGTTTAACCATCCAGTACAACAAACCTAAAGGTACTAGTACTTGACTTAATAAAGTCGCTGTAGCAATACCTAATAAGTAAAAATCATTATTTTTACCATAAAAACTCCAATAGCAGATTATATTCAAGACGATATTTAGTATCACAATTAGAAAACTGCTATACAGATTAACCTTAGCTTGGCGGTAAATATTAAAAACTGCACTAATCCCTCGTCGCAACGCTACAAAAATAGCTCCTAATAAAATCAGCACAATAAAGGAGTAGTTTAAATGCTGATAATTATTATCAAGATTAACGACTTGGAGTAAATAAGGTACCAATACTAAAATAACACCTACATAAACCACACCTGTTAAAAAGGTAAGTAATAGCGTTTTATTAATCCAGAAATATCTCTTATCATCCGTTAGATCAGGATTAGCCAAATGTGCTGAAGTGATATTGGCAATGATTTGACTAGTGACAAACACTACAATCAGTAAGCTATGAGTAACCCCTAGCACAGTCACAAAATGGGGGTCTACAAAAGCAATAAATATCGTATCTAAAATACCCAATATAAATAATACTGAGTACTCTAAGTAATTAGGAATATAAATACTTAGAAAGGTTTTATCTTTCAGTAATGACATAATAACGGTGGTGTAATGAAGTGATAAATACTGAAGTACTCATCTAGCAGTTAAACTAAACCAGTACTTTTATAATAATTAACTATTGAGTGAAATATTAAAGCCCCGTGGCTTGAATGAATAAAGCTTCTAGCCCTGCTTGTTGAGTGGTGCCATTTGTTAGGTAATATTGGCAAGTCAATCGAGCGTAATTATCTAAATCGCTATCAATCAAACAAGTACTTTCATACGCTTTGCCCTGTTCTTGGAAACGGATGCGTAGAACTTTAGCTTCGCCTGCTAGCGCTTCCTCAAGCTGCGCCGTGCCAACGGTAGTTGAGTCAGCCACTTTTTTGATGACTTTAAATCCTTGCTCAGCCGTGGTCAGACTCATGACACCTGTATAGGTTGCCTGAGAATCAGGCAAACGTCCCACCACGTCATAAGTCCCCACTAAAAACTGACTTAAGCCATCGTCTTCTTGGCTGATGGCTGAAGTACTTAGGGCTAAGCTTATGATGAGTGCTATGCAGTATCTCATTGGAGTTGCGCTTTTAAAGCCGCCTCATTCGCCTCACGCTCACGTGCTCTTGCCAATGCAGGACGGGATTGAGTCCGTTGTTGATATGCTCTAAGTACTTGATTATCTAATTCCAACTTCATGCCACGAGTGGCCCAAGTTAGAATATGGCTCAATAAAATATCCGCTACTGTAAACTGTTCACCCAAAATAAAAGGCTTATTGCCTAATCCTGCAGCCAGTACTTTTAGTTGTCGTCTAAACTCCCATTCTGCACTGGGAGTCACTTCAGGGTGACGATGGTCGGGAGGAAAAGCGAAGGTATGTTTCGCGACCAACCATAAAGGTTGTTCCAACTCGCTAGACGCAAAAAAACACCATTGCTCATGCAATGCGCGCTCTTTGGTTCCAAAAGCGGGGACTAAACCAGAGCTAGGTGCTAAATCACCCACATAAATACCAATCGCTGCCGACTCGGTTAGTACTAAATCGCCATCCGTTAGCACAGGTACTTTACCCGCAGGATTTACAGCGAGAAAAGGGGACTTAAATCCCTCCCCTGCTTTCACATCAATCACTGAATATTGATAAGGTAAACCTGCCTCTTCTAATGCCCACGCCACCCGTGTAGAACGCGTCATCGGACAACCGTATAAATGCAACATAGCACCTAGTCCTTGCTCGTGGTAAAGGACATTATTATCTGCTTTATTACCCCATGAAGCCATTTGTCTTTAAACTCAAACAAATACTCACGAGATCAAAAAAAAGCGTTAAACTAATGATTAATCAATAACAATTACCGAGGAGTCAATGATGTTAGAATTCGCATTGGGACTATTAATATTTGGCATAGTCTTGTTATTTATGGGGGTTAAAACCGTCCCTCAAGGTTATAACTATACCGTTGAACGCTTTGGGCGTTATGTGCGTACATTACAGCCGGGTCTGGGATTAATAACACCGATTATTAATCGGGTTGGGCATAAGGTGAATATGATGGAGCAAGTACTCGATATTCAACCTCAACAGGTCATTACTGCGGACAATGCGAACGTTACTGTCGATGGTGTGATCTTTTATCAAATCTTTGATCCTGCTAAAGCCTCTTATGAAGTCACTCATTTAGAAAATGCCATTATGAATTTGAGCATGACCAATTTGCGTTCGGTGTGTGGCAATTTCGAACTGGATGCCCTATTGAGTAAGCGCGATGAAATTGGCGCTCGACTACTCGCTATTATTGATCAAGCCACCAATGCGTGGGGGGTGAAAGTACTACGGGTAGAAATCAAAGATATTGAGCCACCCGAAGAATTGATTCGTGCTATGAATCTACAAATGACCGCCGAACGCCAAAAACGCGCTCAAATCACCGAAGCCCAAGGTAAAAAAGAAGCCCAAATCCTAGAAGCCGAAGGGGCAAAAACCGCAGCCGTACTATTAGCCGAAGCCCGTGAACGGGAAGCCCAAGCCGAAGCCAAAGCAACCCAAATGGTGTCCGAAGCCGTAGCCCAAGGTGATCCGCAAGCCTTAAATTATTTTATTGCCCAAAAATATGTAGAAGCCTTAGGCAAATTTGCCGAGTCCCCTAATCAAAAAACCGTCTTCATGCCTTTAGAAACTTCAGGTTTATTAGGTTCGATTGGTAGCATTAATGAGCTTTGGAAAGCCGCGCAGGCGAATTTCAAAGTACCTAAGGGGGATTAAATGCAAGTCGTTTATTGGCATTGGTTGACACTTGGCGCCATTTTATTAGCCCTAGAAATTGTCGTGCCGGGGGCAATTGTGATGTGGTTTGGCTTTGGCGCGATGGTGACGGGATTAGTTTTATTACTCGTCCCATCACTGTCTGTCGCCGCGCAACTGATCCTATTTGTAGTACTTTCAGTCATTAGTCTAATCGCATGGCGTAAAAGCCCTTGGTACAAAGAAGAAACGACTCCCTCCGATACCCCCGGTCTCAATGACCGCCTCAATAGCAATATCGGTAAGATTTACACCTTAAGTACTCCGATTATTAATGGGCGCGGTACTGTAGAGGTCGACGGCACGATTTGGCAAGTACAGGGCGCTGATGCACCTACAGGTACAAGAGTCAAAGTGGTAAGTTTGGATGGCGTGTTTTTCAATGTAGAAACGGTTGAGTAGACAACTATAAATCAGTACTTAAGTACTCGATTTTGATCGAGTACTTTTATTTAACCAAATGATTTATTGGAAATTTTTTCACAAAAACCTCATGCCAATGCCATTAGATTAATTTAAAGTTATTACTGATATAATAGGCATCTTTTTGTAAACAACACTTACCCCCAAGACATGATATGCCTTCTTATCAGCTAAATTTTATCAGTGATAATGATCTTTTCGAGCACGTAAAAGCGACAGTTCTAAAATATCGTTTTGCGATTAATCTTGCTCAGTTCAATAGCAATCTAATCGATCCAATTAAGTTAACTTTCGATGCTAAGGTATATAAAAAAAGCCTTGAAGAAGTGATTGAAAGCGAAGTGATACGCCAATTGGATAAAAGCAACACCAATCACATTGGCTATTTCCATCAAAATATTTTTAATTATTTGGGGGATGGTACTTGGGTTGTTCCTGCTACGGGTTACGATGTAGTGAATGAAGCACAACAAATTTATGTGGAAATGAAGAATAAACATAACACTATGAACTCTTCATCTTCGCAAAAAACGTATATGCGCATGCAAAATACGATAATAAATAATCCAGCAGCTACTTGCATGTTGGTGGAAGTGATTGCCGCCAATAGCCAGAATATTGTGTGGTCAACCAGCCTTGATGGTCAACGAGTGGCAAACGACCGTATTCGCAGAGTTTCCATTGATAAATTTTACGGCATTGTAACAGGTCAGGCAGACGCATTTAAAAAACTGTGTTTAGTATTGCCAACCGTTATTCAAGATGTTGTAGACAGCTTACCTAGCACTACAGCTTCTAACACTGTTTTGGAAGAACTCCAGAGAATCAGCCCAAACTTATTAAAAAGTATCTACTTGTTGTCATTTTCACGTTATGAGGGATTCAATGACTTCAACGTTGCATAATATGATTGACGGTGATTTGTTGGCTGATATCACCTCTGTCTCAAAACGTACCCTAGCACAGTGGGAAAAAAATGGTCGGGTTAAGCCTATCTATGTAAATGGTGTTAAAAAATATCAGCTTGAACACTTGGCAGAGTTTCCAGAAGTGAATGCCATGTTGAATTCAAAGTGGGAACAAGATACCGCAATTAAACCGTTAAGATCTTATAATTCCATTGAGTTATTTGCAGGTGCTGGAGGGTTAGCAATTGGGTTAGAACAAGCAGGCTTTCACGCAGTTGCCCTAAATGAGATCGATAAAGCTGCTTGCCAAACGTTGCGTCTCAATCGACCAGATTGGAATGTGTTGGAAGGTGATATTCAAGGCATAGATTTCAAAGCGTATCAGAATATTGACTTTGTTTCAGGCGGCTTTCCATGCCAAGCATTTTCTTATGCGGGTAAACAATTAGGTTTTGAAGATACGCGCGGTACTTTATTTTTTGAATTTGCTAGGGTTATTAAAGAAACGCAGCCCAAGGTATTTTTGGGTGAAAATGTACGCGGTTTATTAGAGCATGACGAGGGCAGAACCCTAACCACGATTAAACAAGTCATTCAGGATTTAGGCTATACACTGGTTGAGCCTAGAGTGTTGAAAGCAATTTTCTATCGTGTTCCTCAAAAGCGGGAACGTTTAATGTTGGTGGGTATTCGCAACGATTTAGTAGCTAAGGCTGAATTTGCTTGGCCTTCACCTTATAAAAAAATAATGACTTTACGGGATGCTTTACAAGCAGGTGAGTTATACCCAACAGATGTACCCACCTCGCAGGGACAAAAATACCCAAATCGAAAAGCGGAAGTGTTAAGTTTAGTACCTCAAGGGGGTTATTGGCGTGACTTGCCAGATGCTATCCAGCGCGAATATATGCAAGGCAGTTATTTCTTAGGGGGTGGTAAAACGGGTATGGCAAGACGCTTAGCATGGGATGCACCCAGCTTGACATTAACGTGTAGCCCAGCCCAAAAACAAACTGAACGTTGTCATCCAGATGAAAGCCGCCCGTTAACTGTCAGAGAATATGCCCGTGTTCAAACGTTTCCAGATGATTGGCAATTTGCGGGATCATTAACCAATCAATATAAACAAATTGGCAACGCTGTCCCTGTCAATCTCGCCTTGGCTATTGGTAGACGTTTGATAGCCTTGCTTAATAGCCTAGAGGATTAAAACTCTAAGGTATTGCATCAGTTGAAGCTAATAGCTTATTTGCTATTAGCTTAATTCTTAAGGGTTTAGTAAAAGCAACAATTAGCAAAAATGTTTCACACTTTAAAAGATTTTGCTGATTTAATTTAGGGCTGAACCGGAACAGGCTTCACCTCCACCAACGGCAATCCCGCCTCTTTCCAACCATCCGTGCCCCATTTATACCAATACACTGCTTCATACTTCAGCGCTTTTACTCGTTGCGCCGCATTCCACGACATCCAACAATCCGCTAAACAAAAAAGTACTATGGGTTTAGTTTTAGCTCCCTTAGTCAAACGCTCTAGTTCAGTGCTCAAGTACTTTTCAATATGTGGTGGTAGCGTGCCATAACCCACATTGGGCAACCATACCGCATTGGGTAACGATTCACGCGGCTCATTAGGTAGCCACTCATGACCAAAATCAGGCTCATAGCGCTCCAATACTGCCATGACATCAATCAACACAGGATCACGTTCTTTGATTAATTGCTGCAATTGCAAAGTACTGAGAGCAATCGCATTAGGCACACAATCGGGGGTCGGGCGGTGATAATGATCGGTGCGTAATGCTGGTGGCATCGCTGGGGTACGCACACACACAGGCTGATCCGCAAACAACACAGCGGGTACAGTAGAAGGACTGGACACTTTAATAGGGCAAGCGGGTTCTGCTTGAACCGCTAAAGCCCACATTAATACACCTAAAGTACTCCATACTCTCATCATCATTACACTACTGCTGAGCATCCTTCAGTACTTGCTGTTCTATAGCGGGATATAAGTGCGAGACTGAGCGGCGTAACTCTGATTGTACCAAACTCATAGTCTTAAAACGCTCTGGAATCGGGGTTTGCATCACCTCCGTCATATCCAAGCCCTTTTGCGCGGCGGATTCAAAGGTTGTCACTAGCCAATTTAAATAATCAGCAGTTTGTTCAATCGCCGCTTTATCTGTTACCACCTCGCCATGTCCCGACACGAGTACTTTAAAAGGTAATGACTCTAAACGTTTTAAGGTTTCTAACCAAACTGCCACCTTAGCGTGGGGTGTCGTAGGGGCGCGATGATTAAAGACCAAATCACCTGCAAACAATACGCCTGTGGTGTGATCAAATAGGACTAAATCGCCTGCGGTATGCCCTTCGGCTGCAATCACTTCTAGGTCATGCCCGCCGATAGATAGTTTACCAGCACTCACCGCTTCATCCGCGCTAATCGGTTCAGAGCCACGCATCCAATCCCCTACCATACGGTACATATTATCTGCAAACGCCCCCCCTTCGGTTTGCATACTATTAATAGTAGTCGCTAATGCGCGTAGGGGTGCTTTACCTTTATAGGCTTGATTACCAAAGAAATGATCAGGATGATGATGGGTTAAGTACACTGCAATCACAGGTTTATCAGTGACTTT
>JBDKGX010000044.1:0-18183 GCA_039797965.1 Pseudomonadota bacterium | reverse complement strand
GTCTATCCCAAAAGCAGGTGGATATTTTGATGGGCGGCATGAAAAATTAAGATGATTTGTATTATCAAAATGAACTTTTGGGTTAATAATACCGTCTACACGAATGCCATATAAGCATAACTACATTTTAATATAAACCAAACCATGCTGGGATGCGGTATAAATCCATACTTCATGTCCTTTTTGTCGCAATTCTTTTATTAACTTAACACTCCCTAATCGTAATGGCTCACCGTATTTATTGAGCCAGAGTACTAATGCATGCTCATGGCGAGCGTTTGCAGGGAATGCATCATCAATATCAAATGAAATTCGCATAGTTAATTATAGGAGGTACTGCTAGTACTTAATAAATAGACTGAGTTCAATATTTTAAATTAATCGAGACAAACTAATGAAAGAGTATCACAAAATACAAAGCGTCTTTAAACGCGATATGTCAACCAAGCAAAAACTACTGATTGAGGATGATTATTCACTACCTGAGTTTGGGTATTTGGCGAATGCACAATGGACTTTCACCGAAACAGTTGATGGCACTAATATTCGGGTTATGGTTAAAGACGGTGGTATTACCTTTGGTGGTAAAACCGATGCAGCACATATTTCAGCCGTGCTATTGACCCGTTTGCAAGAGCGCTTTTCGCCATTGACTGAAATGTTGAATGCGCAATTCCCTGACGGTATTTGCTTTTATGGTGAGGGTTATGGTGCAAAAATTCAAAAGGTTGGGAGCTTGTATCGAGCAGACCAAGATTTTGTTTTGTTTGATGCCCGCATTGGTATTTTTTGGATGCAACGTTCTTTTCTGGAAGAGTATGCCGAAAAATTGAGTGTGGACTTGGTTCCTATAGTAGCAGAATGTTCGTTGTTGGAGGCGATTGAAATGGTAAAACTAGGTTTGAAATCGAGTTGGGGTGATTTTGAAGCTGAAGGGGTGGTCGGTAAGCCTAAGGGGGATTTGTTGACTCGTCTGGGTAGTCGAATTATTACCAAGCTACGTTGTGAGGACTTTAAATTATTACAGGAGCACATGCATGAATAGTACAGATCAAGGAGGGCAGGATCATAGCCCATTAATATCTTAATCCACTAGCAGTCCTAAAGAGGGCTGCTAGTGTGAGGTAATCAAGTTTTCATTTAGTAACCTGTCCCTAACTTATCCCGTCTAATCCCAATCACTGCTTTTTATCTCAAGTACTTATTCTAGTGCTTAATTCAAACTCCTTTTTAATACTGTTTGGGTTGTCTTTAGCTCGCCTAATAGTGGTCTGCTAAGCTCTTTAGGCGTGAGATTAAACAATGTCGACAATACTTAATTATAGATATTATTTTCAATGTCAAATACGTTTAAATCTGGCTCTGCAGCGTCTATAATGTGATCTTTAGTAACGCCACTTTTTATTATGTCGACACTTGCCTTGTAAGCAGGTGAAGCATGGAACTGAACTATGACAATGAACACAATTGCTACATACCTTGCTGAAAATCTAGGTCTGAGTGAATTAACGGCTATCCATTGGAATCAACCCGCAGCCGTACTTTTTGAATCTGCGGTACATAATGCTGAAGCTCAGGTGGCTGAGGGCGGCGCGTTAGTCGCTTATACAGGTACTTTCACAGGGCGTGCGCCTAAAGAAAAATTTACGGTTGAAGAAGATACCAGCCGTGAGTATATCTGGTGGGGCGATGTTAATAAGGGTATGAAAGAAGCTAACTTCGAGCGTTTATTCGCCGATGTACAAGCCTTCTTAAAAGGCAAAAGTGTTTATGTTCAAGACTTATTAGCAGGGGCTGATCCTAAAACTGAATTGCCCATTCGCGTTATTACCCAAAAAGCATGGCATGCGTTATTTGCGCAAAATATGTTTATTCGCCCTAGCGAATTAGATCGTGAAATTAAAGTAGATGAGCCACGCTTTACCGTCGTTCATGTACCTGATATGCAAGCAGACCCCGCAGTACACGGTACTAACTCAGGTACGTTTGTGATTATTAATTTCAAACAGCGTTTAGTACTGATTGGTGGTACTCATTACGCAGGTGAAATTAAAAAATCCATTTTCTCGGTAATGAATTACCTCTTACCTCGCCAAGGCATTATGTCTATGCATGCTTCAGCGAATGTGGGTAAAGAAGGTGATGTAGCGATTCTATTTGGTCTGTCAGGTACAGGTAAAACCACCTTATCAGCCGATCCAGAACGCCAGTTAATCGGTGATGATGAGCACGGTTGGAGTGATCAAGGGGTATTTAATTTAGAGGGTGGTTGCTATGCGAAAGTGATTAATCTTTCGCAAGAACAAGAACCCATGATTTATAAAACCACGCATACTTTTGGTACAGTACTTGAAAACGTGGTGATGGACGACAGTACTCGTAAGTTAGATTTGTTTGATGGCAGCCTTACTGAAAATACCCGTTCTAGCTATCCGGTAACACAAATCCCGAATGCACTTTATCCCGGTAAAGCAGGTCATCCTAAACACATCATTATGTTGACCTGTGATGCGTTTGGGGTATTACCTCCGATCTCTAAATTGACTACTGAACAAGCCATGTACCACTTCATGTCAGGCTACACGGCAAAAGTAGCAGGAACTGAAAAAGGTGTGACTGAGCCGACGGCTACTTTTAGTACTTGTTTTGGCGCCCCCTTTATGGCGTTACACCCTTCGGTTTACGCAGGTTTATTGGGTAACAAGATTAATGAGCATGAAGTTTCTTGCTGGTTATTAAATACGGGCTGGAGCGGTGGTGCCTATGGTGTCGGTAAGCGTATGAAGATTAGTCATACTCGTACGATGCTCAATGCGGCACTCGATGGTACTTTAGATAAGATGCCGATGCATGTTGACCCCATTTTTGGTCTGCAAGTCCCTGCAAAATGCCCCGGTGTGCCCACCGACGTATTAGACCCTTCTTCGACTTGGGAAGACAAAGAAGCGTACAAAGTAAAAGCGACACAATTAGCTGAATCGTTCCACGAAAACTTCAAAAAGTATGCTGAAGGGACTAGTGAAGCCATTCGCAATGCAGGCCCTCTGGCAGGTCGTAAATAAGTACTGAGTACTTTAGTATTAGTCATAAAAAAAGCCGCTTTAAGCGGCTTTTTTTATGCACATGCTCACGAGTTTAGAGGAGTCTCTTAATCCTGACTTAACAAAAGTACGATAACGTTATTTCGACGTCGGCAGTTGAGTGGGTAGTGATGCAAAGACTAAAGAATTTATATTTACTAAGCGTGTTATTCTTATTAGGAATACCTTATGTAGCGAATTTTATTCATGAGCTACAAGAGCCTGATCACAGTTGGCTTTATCTAGTGAGCGAGGCGGGTTTATTATTATTAGTACTATTGGGTATTTTATTATTATCAAGAGAATTGTATCAGCGCCATTATATTAATAAGCAGTTAAATGCATCTCTCAGTATTACCCGCTCGCAATTATTAGCCGTTAATCAACAATTAGAATTATTACATAATAAATTACGCCAACACAGTCGACAATATGGCGCTGTAATTCAAGAGCAGCTACAAGTCTGGCAATTAACACCGAGTGAAAAAGAAATAGCGCTACTGATTTTAAAAGGGCTTAGCTTTGAGGATATTGCTAATATACGCCAATCTAAAGAGAAAACTGTACGCCAACAAGCCAGTATGATTTATCGTAAATCAGGTTTAAATGGACGCTGTGAGTTTACGGCTTGGTTTTTCGAGGATTTTTTACAATAAATACTACCTGAGCTTGAAATTAAGTCAGGTAGTCAAGAGTAACGTTAAGCAAACGTATCAGCGAATAAATTATTTGCCCAGTCAAACATGTGTTGATAGTTTTGTGTTGTAGGTGCGGCTGCCTCACCACTAGAGTTAGGGTTAATTTTCATGGTTTTAGTCGTAGCATCATAAGTGAAAACAGCCGTCAGCCAAGAAGCAGTAGTTGCACTAATTGGGCTATAACAGGTTGAATTCGTTACAGGTTTTGCATAGGGTGGTTGTCCTTTCAATAAGCGTAAAATGGCATCAGCACACACTTTAGCTTCAGCGTTGGCAATGTGCCCAGCCTTGGGTTGTCCTGTACCTTGTGCATCACCAATAACATGAATATTAGGAATAGCCGTGGATTCGTAGGTTAGTGGGTTGACCCCTGCCCAATGACCATTCACATTGGCTAATCCAGTGGAGTGAATAATTTCAGCAGCACTTTGGGGGGGGATAACATTAAGTACTTGCCCCTGATAGCTACCCATACTGGTATGTGCGATGCGTTGAGCAGAGTCAACTGCTTGTAGAGTAACGTTAGGAATGTACTCAATAATTCCTTGATAAGTGACATTAAAAGCCTGTGTAAAAGTATTGCGCTCCGCCACGATGTCCGCATTTGCATCGAGTACTGTCAGCGTCGCTCCGGGTTTGGTACGTTTTAAGTAATCGGCAATCACACAGGCTCGTTCATAAGGCCCAGGTGGACAGCGATAAGGCGCAGCAGGAATCGTCATAACGACTTTTCCACCTGCAGGTACGGTAGCTAGTTGTTGTTGGAGTAAGGTTGTTTGACTACCTGCTTTCCACGCATGAGGAATAATAGTGGTATCTAAACCTGTTACGGGCAGAAAACGGATGCCTGGGGCAATAATCAGGCGATCATAGGCTAATAGGCGCCCATCTTGTAATTGGACGGTTTGATTGACGCCATTAATACTGGCTACCCACTGATTAATAACGGTAATACCATATTTAGCCGCTAGAGTAGTATAATTGAAAGTAATTTGATTCAGTGCTAGTTGGTTATTTAAAACTAAATTACTTAATATACAAGAATAATAATTAGCATTTGGCTCAATCAAAGTAACATCAACTTCAGTTGACCAATAACGTAGGTATTTAGCAGCAGTGGCGCCTGCAAATCCCCCACCTACCACGATAATATGTGGTTTACTACTAGCCGCTTTAATAATATTGGGAAATAAACTACTAACAGACAGTGTACTAGCCGCTTGTAAAAATTGGCGACGTTTAATAATAGACATAAAAAAACTTCCTAAAAAACCTATACTAGTTTTAGTCAGTGAGCATTAATTAATTGCTACTACCCTATAAACTCATAAAATAAAGACTGATTGCTTGAATTTCTGCATCGCTGTAGCCTTTTATTTGAAGATGCATAATGTCATTAGTCTTAGTACTATATTTCATTTCTAGTAGCTCACTTTCTAATTTGTTAGTCTCTTTATTAAGACTATCAATAGATGTTTTAGAAATACCGGCTGTCCCATGGCATTGAAAACATTGAGAGGCTAATAAACGTGCGCCATCAGGAACTAAAAGAGGTGTACTGGGAGTATTATTGCTGTTGGAGCTGCTACCACCTCCACCCCCACAGGCAGTTGTGATTAGCATTAAGACGATTAAAATAAAGAAGTTGAGTCGCTTCACTGAGCTGTTCTCCTAAGCCTAAATGAACTCACTATAGGAGGGTCAGCATTGAAACACTATCCGGCGGGAGTAGGATAAGTAGGTGAAAACAATACTATAGGACATTTGTCCTATAGTATTGTCTAAGAGGTAATTGTAAAAAGGGAGGAGTTAAACAAACTTACTTAAGAGTTTAAATCTTCAACGCCTCAGTAATGCGTAAACGAATGTACTCCTGATCATAAGTATCTAAAATCATCGAGCCATCTCGCCACGTAATATAAAACACGTCTTCCGCTTGTTCGCCTAAGGTGGTAATTAAAGCATTACGCACTGTTAAATCCAGTTCATAAAATACCGCCCCTAAACGGGATAATAACCCCGGCATATCCCCAGTACGTAATTCCATTTCAGTTAAATTACGTTCGATATTTTGGCGAAACGTAATACGAGTCGGAATATCAAAGTTACGCAAAATTCGGGGTTGGTGATGTTTACGGGGTAGTACTTCAGGAATGGTTAAATTATTTTTTAAGGTTTGGACGACATGTTCCTCATCCCCTTTACTGCGAATCACCTGATTATTAGGACCTAACACATGCAAAGTATAAAGATCATGATCATCAATCGACACTAAACGGGCTTGTACAATATTGAGATTTAATTGTTCCATAGTCGCCGCTACTCGGAAAAATAAATCACCGTTGTCGTGACCATAAATAAACACTAAATTGATATTGCCGGAAGCCGTTTCGCGGATTTGCACCACAGGTAAAGCATGTTCGGAGGCAGTCAGTAAACATTCGGCATGCCAGCTAATCGATTCTACCGAGTGTTGGAGTAAGTACTCCTCACCTAAACGATCCCATAAACTTTCACACTCATCAACGGTGAAACCTTCTTTGACTAATTCCTCTAAAGTAGCGCGTTTTTTCTCAGTGACTAATGAATCACTTTGCCGTGAATGAGGAATTCGGGATTGTAAACAGCGTCGCGTAGCGTGATAAAGCTCATGAATTAAGGATTCTTTCCAACCATTCCACAATTTAGGATTAGTACCTTTAATGTCAGCAATGGTGAGTAGAAATAAATAATCTAAGCGACTTTGCTCCACTATTTGATCAGCAAACTCAGCAATCACATCAGGATCACTAATATCTTTGCGTTGCGCGGTTACGCTCATAATCAGATGATTACGTACCAGCCAACTGACAATACCCGAATCGTGTAAATCTAAATTGTGTTCACGGCAAAATTCATAGGCATCTTTTGCCCCTAGCTCAGAGTGATCACCTTGTCGACCTTTAGCAATATCGTGGAAAATTCCGGCTAAATAGAGCAGCTCTGGTTTTTGCAAATTGCGAAACACTTGACTGCAAAACGGCATTTCTTGTTCACCTGCTGCCGTACTGTAGCGGCGCAGATTGCGTAGCACCCACAACGTATGCTCGTCCACGGTATAGACATGGAATAGGTCATATTGCATACGTCCCACAATGCTGGCAAACGCAGGAATATAAGCCGCTAAAATTCCAAAGCGATTCATTAAGCGCATGACAAAAGTAATCCCCTCCTTTTGCTGCAATATTTGGCGGAAAATTTGGCGATGGCGGGCTTGTTGGCGAAAACTATTGTCAATGCGATGAACATTCCGGCGTATCAGGCGAATCGTATCGGGTGTTAATCCCGTAATCCCCGGCGTGATTTGCATCACTAAAAAGATTTCTAGTAACGCGGTAGGGTAAAGGACAAAGGTATCCGGTGAGTTAACCGCTAAATAACTGCCATAACGTTGATAACGCTCACCTACCATAACGGGGGCGGGATAGCGTGGCATGAGTACTTTATCGCGCAGTACGCCAATTAATACATCTGTGAGGCGCTCCAATTCAGTAATGGTGCGATAGTACTGATGCATAAAGGCTTCAACGGCGATATTACGGTTGGGGTCGTTATAGCCAAAGGCTTGAGCCAAGGTATATTGATAATCAAATAACAGACGATCTTCTTTGCGTCCGGTCATTTGATGCAGTAAAAAGCGAATACGCCATAAAAAAGCGCGCCCCCGTTGCAAAGTACTGTACTCACCCGGCTCTAACAGTTGATGCTCATGCAGTTCTTGTAGGGAAAGTTGTCCATATTCACGCTTGATAATCCACGTAATCATTTGAATATCACGTAGACCACCGCGCCCCTCCTTGAGATTCGGCTCAACTCGGTAAGAAGTATCACCAAATTTGATATGGCGCTGTTTTTGTTCTTCCAGTTTGGCACGGAAAAAATCAGCACTAGACCACATTTTATGAGGAGCAATGGTGCGGTTTAATGATTCAAATAAATCATGACTACCCGTAACATAACGCGACTCGATGAGATTAGTGATAATAGTTAAGTCTTGGCGTGCCACCATATCGCACTCATCGAGGGTACGCACACTATGACCTACCTCTAAACCAATATCCCAAAGCATGGTAATAAATTGGCTTAAACGCTCACTGCAATGTTCATTAGGTGCCGCTTTTAATAAGATTAGTAAATCAATATCTGATTGAGGGTGCAGCTCCTTACGACCATAACCACCCACAGCAATTAAAGTGGCATTGAGATCAGCTTCCTCAGGTAGAATTTGCTCCCATAACCCTTTGAGTAAATTATCAATTACATGCGTGTGCGCATGAAGCAGGGTACGAATATCTAATCCAGCATGAAATTGCTGATTGAGCAGTTCACGCGCCTGCTTTAAGTACTGTCGATACTGAGCAGGGCGTGAAGGTTCGGTTTTTAAAAACTCTTGATATTGACGAATAAAGGCGTCGGTGTGTTCAAATACACTCATCAAACCATGCGTTCCTGCCAACCCTGTTCTTCTTGGCGTAAGGTTAAAATTTCAAACCCTGTTTCAGTGACTAAAACAGTATGCTCCCATTGAGCTGATAGTTTGTGATCTTTGGTAACGACTGTCCAGTTATCGGGTAGGATTTTAATATCGCGTTTGCCCTGATTAATCATCGGTTCAATAGTGAAAATCATGCCCGGCTCTAAAATAACGGTGTCATTATTGTAATCATTTTTGTAGTAATGAAGTACTTGAGGGTCTTCATGGAATTTTGCCCCAATGCCATGTCCACAAAACTCTTCAACGACCGAGCAATACTGGCTATGTGCGTAAGCTTGAATCGCTTTACCAATATTGCTGAGCTTAACTCCTGGTTTGACTTGTAAAATACCTAAATACAAACAATGTTGGGTAATAGTACTTAAGCGTTTACCCGCTACAGTAGGCTCGCCTATGGAGAACATTTTACTGGTATCACCATGATAGCCATCTTTAATAACAGTAATATCAATATTGACCTCATCCCCTTTTTTTAATTTTTTGTCACTGGGAATGCCGTGACAGACTTGATGGTTAATAGAGGTACAAATGGATTTAGGAAAGGGTGGTTTACCATAGTTTAAAGGAGCAGGGATCGCCTGTTGTACATTGACGATATAGTCATGGCAAAGGGTGTTGAGTTCATCCGTAGTGACACCTGGTTTGACATGAGGGGCTATCATTTCAAGTACTTCAGCCGCTAGACGCCCTGCGATGCGCATTTTTTCGATTTCTTCAGGTGTTTTAAGAGTAATAGCCATGTATGCATAGGTTCCGGTAGCACTATAAGGGGATTCATGGTATAAAGCGCCCGCGTATTTCGCAAATACTTGTTTAATGAAATCCACACATACATCTTAAACCTGCCGTTCAGGGTGCTCTGATATTAGATAGTATTATGAATATTAGGGTTGAAGGTGGGGGTGTATGGAGGCATAACCCAGGAGTTAATCATGCCTAAAGTTACCATGCGTCAAATGCTGGAAGCCGGTGTCCACTTCGGTCACCAAACCCGTTATTGGAATCCTAAAATGGCTCCCTATATCTTTGGTGAGCGCAATAAAATTCACATCATCAATCTTGAGCAAACTCTGCCCATGTTCAATGATGCGTTGAATTTCATTGGTAAATTAGCTTCTAAAAACGGCAAGATTTTATTCGTTGGTACAAAACGTTCTGCCCGCGAAGCGATTCAAGATGCGGCACTTTCTTGCAAAATGCCTTACATCAATCACCGCTGGTTAGGCGGTATGTTGACTAACTTCAAAACCGTTAAGCAATCTATTCGTCGCTTGAAAGACCTTGAAAAAGGGATTGAAGAAGGCGTAATGCAACGCTTAAACAAAAAAGAAATTTTAATGCAACAACGCGAGCTCGAAAAGTTAGAGCGTAGCCTTGGCGGCATTAAAGATATGAAAGGTTTACCCGATGCTATTTTCGTTATTGACGTAGGCTATGAAAAAATTGCTCTACAAGAAGCGAAAAAATTAGGTATTCCTGTGATTGGTGTTGTCGATACTAACAACCCATTAATCAATGTAGATTACCCCATCCCTGGTAATGACGACGCGATTCGTGCGATTCAACTGTATGTTACAGCCGTAGCAGACACTATTAACGAAGCTCGCGCAACGATCACTAACAATGTTGCTGATGAGTCTGGTGAAGAAGAAGTTGAAGAAGTAGCAGTAGCTGCTGATCTAGACGACGACGCTGATCAAGAGTAATCCTAATCTACATTTGAGTATCTTTATGTACGTTTGGTCTAGACTAAACGTACATTTAATTTGAGGATAAAAGTATGGCCATTACTGCTAAGATGGTACAAGAACTGCGCGAGCGTACTGGCGCAGGTATGATGGATTGTAAAAAAGCGCTGACTGAAACCAATGGCGATTTAGAGGCAGCTATTGATTTAATGCGTAAGTCAGGTGCTTTAAAAGCTGAGAAAAAATCAGGTCGTATCGCAGCAGAAGGTCGCGTTGTTATCAAAACAACTGCTGATGAAAAAGTCGCAGTTTTAGTAGAAATCAACAGCGAAACTGATTTCGTAGCCAAAGATTCTAATTTTGTTGATTTTGCGAACCAAGTAGCGGATGCAGTATTGGCTAATCGCCCAGCTTCTATTGAAGCGGTATCTGCGTTGACGTTACCTAGCGGTCAAACAGTTGAAGAAGCCCGTGCAGCACTTATTGCTAAAATTGGTGAAAATATCCAAGTACGTCGCTTTGAAATAGTTGAAGCTACTGATGGTAAAGTATCTACTTATTTACACAGCAATAACAAAATTGGTGTGGTCATCAGTGCTACAGGCGATACAGAGCTAGGTAAAGATTTAGCTATGCATATTGCTGCTAGCCGCCCTGTTTGTGTGGATGAGTCTGGCGTTCCTGCGGATATCGTGGCTCGTGAGCGTGATGTTCAATTAGAGATCGTAATGCAAAGCGGCAAAAGCCGTGAAATTGCAGAGAAAATGTTAGAAGGTAAGATGCGTAAATTCTTATCTGAATTAACATTATTAGGTCAGGCTTTCGTAAAAGATCCTAATCAAACTGTAGCACAGTTATTAAAATCTAAAGGTGCTGCGGTTGCTACATTCGTACGTTTTGAAGCGGGCGAAGGTATCGAGAAAAAGCAAGAAAACTTTGCTGATGAAGTAAAAGCTCAAGCGGCTCAAGCAGCGCAATAAGCTTATTAAATTGGTAAATAAAAAGGGGGCATTAATGCCCCTTTTTTATATCAAACGTATCCAGAACCCCTCCGGTTGTTTTACACTTACTGGCTGTTGTAAGGAATTGACTATGACCCAACGCATTCAACCCAAGCGTATTTTATTGAAACTCAGCGGCGAAGCTCTCATGGGTGAGCAAGACACAGGGATTGATCCTTCGATCTTAAACCGCGTAGCACGTGAAATTTTAGAAGTACAAGCTCAAGGGGTTCAGGTTGCCTTAGTAATTGGCGGGGGCAATTTATTTCGCGGGGCAGGTTTAGCTGCAGCAGGTATGGATCGTGTACGCGGTGATCAGATGGGCATGTTGGCTACGGTCATGAATGCTATTGCCATGCAGGATTGTATTGAGCAATTAGGTGGACACTGTGACGTGATGACGGCTATGACGCTGGAGGGCATGACGGATCGTTTCAATGCTCATGAAGCTCGCAAACGGATGCAGCAGGGACGAGTTGTTATTTGTGCTGCAGGTACCGGAAATCCCTTTTTTACTACTGATACAGCGGCTAGTTTACGTGCAGTAGAGTTGCAAACTGACTTACTCTTAAAAGCCACTAAAGTCGATGGCATTTATACTCAAGATCCTAAAAAGTACTCTGATGCAGTACGTTATAATGAATTAAAATTTGACGAAGCCATTCAAAAACAATTAGGCGTCATGGATTTAACTGCAATGGTCATGTGCCGTGATAATCGTATGCCATTGTGTGTATTTGATATGTTTGCTCCCAACGCTTTAAACGCAATCGTGCGTGGTGAAGTAGTGGGTACTATGGTAGAGGTTTAATAATTGATGATTAATGACATTAAAAAAGATGCTGAAGTGCGTATGCAAAAAAGTATTGAAGCACTTAAAGCAGCCTTTGTAAAAATTCGTACTGGACGTGCTCATCCGAGTTTATTAGATCACGTGACAGTGGATTATTATGGTTCTCAAGTGCCGTTGAGCCAAGTGGCTAACGTATCAGCTGAAGATGCTCGCACTTTAACCGTGACACCTTGGGAAAAACCTATGGTGGCAGTGATTGAAAAAGCGATTTTAAATTCCGATTTAGGATTAAATCCGAATAGTGCAGGGACTACGATTCGTGTGCCATTGCCGCCTTTAACAGAAGAGCGACGCAAGGACTTAGTGAAGGTCGTTCGTGGCGAGGCTGAAGGTGCACGTGTTGCGATTCGTAATATTCGTCGCGATGCTAACGACAAATTTAAAACGTTACAAAAAGATAAAGATATTTCTGAGGATGATGAGCGTCGTGGTCAAGAAGCCATTCAAAAAATCACCGACCAGTATATTAAAGAAGTCGATGTAGTCTTAGAGCGTAAAGAACAAGACTTAATGGCGGTATAATGACTCAATCTCAACTACCCCGCCATGTGGCGGTTGTTATGGATGGTAATGGACGTTGGGCGAAAGCGCGTTTGTTACCTCGTCTATTAGGCCACCAGCGGGGAGTTGAAGCCGCTCGCAAGGTTATTCGGGGTTGTAGCCATGCTGGGGTAGAGTGTTTAACCCTATTTGCTTTTAGTAGCGAAAATTGGAAACGCCCTGCTGAGGAAGTATCAGGTCTTATGTCACTGTTTATGACAGTACTGGATCGTGAAGCAGAGGGCTTAATACGCCACAACATTCGTCTACATTTTATTGGTGATCGCCAAGCATTTACCCCCGCCTTACAAGACAAAATTGCTCAAACAGAAGCCAAAACCTCACATTGTACAGGCATGCGACTGCTCATCGCCGCTAACTATGGTGGGCGTTGGGACATTATTAATGCAACTAAAGAGTACTTAAAAGCTCATCCTTCTCATGATCTTAGTACGTTGACGGAGCAAGCGATTGCACCTTATTTGAGTACCGCACAAATTAATATGCCTGAGCCTGATTTATTTATTCGTACGGGTGGTGAGTGTCGGATTAGTAATTTTCTATTGTGGCAACTGGCTTATGCTGAGCTGTATTTTACCGATAAGCTTTGGCCAGAGTTTAATGAGCAGGATTTGCAAATGGCCTTTAGTGATTTTGCTAAACGACAAAGACGCTTTGGCATGACTGGCGAGCAAGTACAACAAGGACATCAACATGCTTAAGCAGCGCGTGATTACGGGTATTATTTTAGTAGCCATCGTTTTGCTGGCTTTGTTAGCTCTACCGCCCGCCGCTTTTGCAGTAGTGTCTATGGTAGTCATTGTGGGTTTGGGTAGTTGGGAGTGGGCAGCCCTCGTGGGTTATCGCCTTATGCCACAGCGCCTTATTGCAATGTTACCTACCTTGTTACTGGCTTTATTATGTTTATTTTTCCAGCCACCTTTAATGCCATTATTAGTCATGGCACTCATGGTTTGGGTGGGTATTTTAGGTTTGCTGGTACGTTATCGTCAGCATACTCGATTTTATCGTGATAATAAGGGGTTACTGCCAGTACTAGGCACATTAGTACTCGTGCTTGCATGGTATTCACTGATTCATCTGAATACCCAATCCGTTGCTTATGTTTTATATGTGATTGGTTTAGTAGCAGTGGCAGATACAGGTGCTTATTTTACGGGTAAGCGCTTTGGTAAAGTAAAATTAGCGCCTGAGTTAAGCCCAGGCAAAACGCGTGAAGGGGCTTATGGTGCTTTAGCATTGGGCACAGTCTGGGCAGTGATATGGGCGATAGGTTTGCATTTTAGCATGGGTCAAACTTTAGCTTTTATAGCTTTGTCTTTAGTCGTAGTAGTCTTGTCTATTGCGGGAGATTTATTTGAAAGCCTGTTAAAGCGTGAAGCTGGAGTCAAAGATAGCGGAACTTTATTGCCAGGGCATGGCGGCATATTAGATCGAATTGATGGTTTATTAGCGGCGTTACCGATTTTTACCTTGGGGTTATGGTGGATTGTAGGGGCATGAAATGAAAAAAATCACCCTTTTAGGGGCGACTGGAAGTATTGGAATGAGTACTTTAGAGGTTATTGCCCTACATCCAGACCGTTTTCAAGTTTTTGCTTTATCTGCTCATCGTAATATCGAACGTCTTTTTGAACAATGTCAACGCTTTAAACCTCGTTATGCAGTAGTCATTCAGGAGTCTGCTGCGGAGCAATTGTTAGCACGCCTTAAGCAAGTTGATTTGCCCACTGAAGTACTCGTGGGGGTAGAGGCTCTAAGCCTGATTGCGGCTCATCCTGAAACTGATTATGTCATGGCAGCGATTGTCGGGGCGGCAGGCTTAAAGCCCACTTTAGCCGCCGCACACGCGGGTAAACGTGTCATGCTGGCGAATAAAGAAGCGCTAGTCATGTCAGGGCAGTTGTTTATGGATGCGATCAAAGCAGGGGGCGCTGAGCTATTACCTATTGATAGCGAACACAACGCTATATTCCAGTGTTTACCGCCGCAAAATAGACAACAAGGGGTTCACCAGCTACTGTTAACCGCTTCAGGTGGTCCCTTTAGAACTTGGAGTGCTGAGCGTTTAGAATCTGTAACACCCCAACAAGCAGTCGCTCATCCTAATTGGAGTATGGGGCAAAAAATTTCAGTCGACTCCGCCACACTAATGAATAAAGGCTTAGAAACTATCGAGGCTTGTTGGTTATTCGATATGCCCATGGCTAATGTGGAAGTAGTAGTACATCCACAAAGTACTATTCATTCGATGGTCACTTACTGCGATGGTTCGGTTTTGGCTCAATTAGGTAATCCGGATATGCGTACCCCTATTGCTTATGCATTAGGTTATCCCGAACGGCTCTCTTCAGGGGTAAAACCCTTAGATTTTTTCCAATTAGCTCGTCTAGACTTCGAACGACCTGATTTGGAGCGTTTTCCTTGCCTAAGATTAGCGGCAGAGGCTCATAATACAGGTGGTTATGCCACTATTGCCTTAAATGCCGCTAATGAAGAGGCAGTACAAGCGTTTTTAAACTATCAAATTAAATTTACGGATATTCCAGTTTTGATTGAGCAAGTGATGGCTCAAGCACGTTCTGGAACTCCAACCACACTAGACTCTATTTTTATTCAGGACAAAGACAGCCGTGAAGCTGCACTATCGTGGATAAAAACTAAAAAAATGCAGTGATGCCATGGACTTGCTAATAATTATCCCCGCCTTTTTGGTTACTATTGGTATTTTAGTTACCTTTCATGAATTGGGTCATTATTGGGTGGCTCGTAAGTTAGGTGTCAAAGTACTTCGATTTTCAATTGGAATGGGCAAGCCCTTTTGGTCAACACGAGGGAAAGATGCTGATCACATTGAATATGCCTTAGCTCCATTTCCGATGGGTGGCTATGTACAAATGTTGGATGAGCGTGAAGGTAAAGTAGATCCCAGCGAGGTTCATCGTGCTTTTAATCGCCAACCGGTATGGAAACGTTTTGCGATTGTTGCTGCGGGGCCTATCGCCAATTTCATACTAGCACTAGTACTTTATGCGCTGATGTTTGGGATAGGAGTACCTGCTTATCCGGCTTTGGTTAAACCCCTCATGGATAGTCCTGCCGCTGTAGCTGGTTTTCAAGCAGGCGACAAAATTACATCTATTAATGATCAGTCTGTTGTGAGCTTGCAAGATGCAAGGCAAATGTTATTAGAGCAGTACTTAGTGAGTCCCGTTGTGCCAGTTGAAGTGCAAACTCAACAGGGGCAGTACTTAACACGTTCCCTCGATTTGAGTCAGGTAGCGATGCTAGAGGATGAGCGTGATTATTTTCAAAAGGCTGGTTTAAGAATTTGGGCACCACAGTTATCCGTTTATGCCGCAGGTATTTTACCTGCCTCACCTGCTGAATTAGCAGGAGTAAAAACGGACGATAAACTCCTAGCAATTAATAACACTAAAATAGAAACCAATGAAGATGTGTCTCGTTTAGTACGCCAAAGTGATGGAAAAGCCTTAACACTTAAAGTGGAGCGCAATGCCCATGTACTTAATCTGAGTATCACTCCCCAATGGCGTGAAGTGAATGGTCAGCAAATCCTAATTATGGGTATAAATCTGGCTGAGCGTAGTCCACCAGAGGTAATGGAGTCATTACAGTTCACACAAAGTTACGGCGTTTGGGCTGCGATTGAGCGTGGCGCTGAAGAAACACGACAGCTCACAGTCATGTCATTAAAACTGATGGGACGTCTGGTAACAGGCGAGGTCTCCTTAGCCAATATTAGTGGTCCTGTAACGATTGCAAAATTTTCAGGGGAAGCTGCCAAGTCAGGACTTATCGCTTTTATCGGTTTTTTAGCCATTATTAGTATAAGTTTAGGTATTTTAAATTTATTACCTATTCCTATGTTAGATGGCGGGCATTTGCTGTTTTATATAATAGAAATGATAAAAGGCTCACCTGTCTCCCAGCGGGTTGAGGAATTGGGCATGCGTGTCGGCTTGACAGCTATTGGTAGCTTGATGGTTTTGGCCTTGTATAACGATTTAACGCGGTTGATCAGATAATCATGAATAAACAACTAATTCGTCTTTCCGTTGCCAGTGCCTTGGTGGCAAGCCAGTCTGTATGGGCAGCGAGCTTTGTAGTTCAAGGTGTTGAGGTACAAGGACTACAACGTTTAACGCCTCAGTCAGTCATGCAATATATTCCCATTCGTGCAGGGCAGACTTTTGCAGATTCGCAGGCTAATGAATTAGCAGGTGTTATTTATCAAACGGGTTTGTTTGAGGATGTTAAGGTTGCTCGTCGGGGCAGCATATTGATTATTAAGGTCATTGAGCGCGAGGCTATTGGGGAAATTAATATTACGGGTAATAAAAAATTACCTACTAGTAATATTTTAGAGTTTTTGAAAAAGTTAAACATTGCTAAGGGCAATGGATTAGACCGAGCCGCACTCGCTAAAGCCCAAGACGAATTACTGAAAGCGTATCAGGGGCAAGGATTATATAATGCCACCGTCAATATTAGTACTCGCACCCTAGAAGGGGGGCGTAATGCAGTTGATATTAAGGTTAATGAGGGCATTAGTACTCGTATTCAAGGCTTAGACATTGTTGGGAATCAAGCATTCTCAGATGCAGTTTTATTGGGGCAATTTGAATCGGGCGTGAAATCGGGTATTTCATTTTTCAGCAGCCGAGATCAGTACTCCAAAGAAAAATTAGCGGCGGACTTAGATAAATTAGCCGCCTTTTATCGCGATAGAGGCTATTTAAAATTTGAAGTAGTATCCGTTGATACGTTACCTGGGCAATCTAAACAAGGTTTAGTAATTAAGATCACGATCAAAGAAGGTGATCAATATCGCTTTGGTCGGATTGGTGTCGGAGGAAATGCTAAATTATCCCAAGCTCAAGTAGATCGTTTAGTGGCTATTAAGTCGGGTCAAGTATTTTCTCAAAAGAATTTAGAGCAAACTCGTAAAAATATTGAGGATGCATTAGGTAAGCAAGGTTTTGCGTTTACTCGCATTGGTTTAGAGCCACAAATTGATGAAGCCAGCAAAATTGTCAATTTACAGTTAGTGATTGATCCAGGTAAGCGTGTTTACGTGCGTCGAATTAATATTCGTGGCAATAATCGTACTAAAGATGAGGTATATCGCCGTGAAATCCGTCAATTAGAAAGTGCTCCGCTTTCAAAAGAGTTAATTGAGCGCTCTAAAATTCGTTTGCAACGCCTAGCGTATGTCGAAGATGTAACCATTACTCCAGAGCCTGTAGCAGGGACTCCCGACCAAGTTGATTTAAAAATAGAGATTACCGAGCGTTCTTCTAATCAGTTTCGTATTGGTGCAGGTTATTCGCAATCCGGTGGCTTGTTATTTAATACTGAGCTAAAACAAGATAATTTCATGGGTACGGGCAAAGAGCTAGAAATTGCGTTTGATAATAGCTCCGCTAATCGTAATTTTAGTATTGGTTATAATAATCCCTTTTATACCAATGAAGGGGTTAGCCGTGGTTTTAATGTTTATTACAATAAATACGATGCCTCGAAAGACGATATCTCTAGCTATATCTCCAATAAAGTGGGGGCTGATCTCAGTTATGCCATTCCGTTAGGTGAATCAGATGCTATTCATTTTAAAGTGGGTGCAGAAAAACGTGAAATCGTTTTAGGCTCTGAGCCAGCCACCCATATTAGTGAGTTTGTTGCGAAAAATGGCACTGATTATAAGCAAGTACCCGTAACCTTAAGTTATGTCCACGACACCCGTA
>JBDKGX010000043.1:0-19031 GCA_039797965.1 Pseudomonadota bacterium | reverse complement strand
CAAACATGATGCCAATGGTTAAGGCTAACGCAAAGTTGTGTAAGGCTTCACCGCCGAAGAAGAACATAGCTAAGACCATGATTTGGGTAGAACCGTGAGTGATAATCGTTCGTGACATGGTCGTAGTAATGGCATCGTCGATAATGTCAGGAATCGAGGCATCCCGCATGGTGCGAATGTTTTCTCGAATCCGGTCAAAGACGACCACCGATTCATTGACGGAGTAACCGAGTATAGACAGTACGCCTGCTAAAACAGTTAAATCAAATTGCCATTGGAAAAAGGCAAACATACCCAAAATGATCACAACGTCATGGAGATTTGCAATAATAGCCGCTAGAGCAAAACGCCACTCAAATCGGAACGCCAGATAAATAATAATACCCGCTGCGACCAACAGTAGAGCTAATCCCCCATTTTCGTACAGTTCTTGACCCACTTGAGGGCCTACGAACTCTTGACTACGTAGCTCAATACTAGGGTCTTGGGCTTTCAGCGTTTTCATGACTTGCTCAGAGACTTGAGCACCTGTCATGCCTTCTTTAATAGGTAGGCGCAACATTACATCACGGCTGGTACCTAAATTTTGAATAGTAACTTCTTCAAAGCCAATGCCTTTGACTGAGGTACGGATTTGCTCAATAGGAGCGGTCTGCGCATAACGCAGCTCCATTACCGTGCCTCCAGTAAAGTCAACGCCTAAATGCAGACCTTTAAAAGTGAGCGCTAGTACCGCCAAAATAAAGGTAATTAAGGAAATAGCCGTGGTTAATTTCCCATAACGCATAAACGGTATGGGTTTTTTAAAATGGAAAAACTCAATCATTATGCGTGGTCCTTAAATAGAGACATGGGTTAGGCGCGGTTTAGAACCGTACACTAAGTTAACCATGGCACGAGAAACGGTAACGGCACTAAACATCGAAGTAATAATCCCCAGACACAGTACTACCGCAAAGCCACGAATCGGGCCTGCACCCAATAGGAAAAGGGCAATACCTGCAATAAGGGTAGTTAGGTTCGAGTCTAAAATAGTGCCCCATGCACGGTCGTAGCCTGAGTTGATAGCGACTTGTGGAGGTGAGCCGTTGCGTAATTCTTCGCGTATCCGTTCATTAATCAAAACGTTAGCATCAATGGCCATACCCAATGTTAATGCAATAGCCGCCAAACCCGGTAGGGTCAATGTCGCTTGTAACATGGATAAAATCGCAAAGAGTAAGAAACCATTAATGGCTAGAGCCACGCTGGAAATCACCCCAAAAACGCGATAATACAAGGTCATGAAGATGACTACTGCTATAAAGCCCCAAATATTAGAGTTCACGCCTTTAGTGATATTTTCCGCACCCATACTAGGACCAATAGTGCGTTCCTCTACAATATATAGAGGTGCGGCTAATGCCCCTGCACGCAATAAGAGCGCTAAATTATTCGCTTCTTTCGTCGAGTCTAGTCCCGTAATTTGGAAGTTTTTACTGAGCTGCGATTGAATCTGAGCCACGTTAATGACTTCTTGAGTGGTATTATTTTTTAATACTACTTTGCCATCGACTTCTTTTCGCTCAATTTTTGTTTCAATAAAAACCACTGACATTAAGCGATGTACGTTTTCACCCGTGACTTTAGAAAAACGATTGGCACCTTTGCTATCTAAGGTGATATGTACGGCAGGGCGGTTTTTCTCATCAAAGCCTGCATTAGCATCGACAATGTACTCACCGGTGAGCATCACTTGGCGTTTTAAGAAAATAGGTTGACCATTACGCTCGTAGTACAGTTGAGAGTTGGGTGGAACCCGTTTAGCTTGTTCTGGGCTAACAGGGTAATTGTCTTCATCGACGAGTTTAAATTCTAAGGTAGCGGTCGCGCCTAAAATATCACGGGCTTGATTCGGGTCTTGAATACCGGCTAATTGTACGACAATACGCTCAGCGCCTTGTTGTTGAATAACGGGTTCTGCCACCCCTAATTCATTAACCCGTTTACGTAAAGTGGTGATATTTTGTTGAATAGCATTTTTCTTAATCGTTTGTAATTCAATCGGTGTCATCGCCGCCGTTAAATTATTAGTACTATCAACTGCATCTATTTTTAACTGAGTAGGATATTCCGTGCGTAATGCGCTTAAGGCACTGTCACGTAATTCGGGTGTAGAAAATTTAACATTAATGATTTCACCGTCGCGAGCCACGCCTTCATATTGAATTTTTTTCTCACGAAGTACATCACGGAATTCATCTTCATAACGATTGAGGTTTTTATCCAAAGCGGCTTTCATATCCACTTCCATTAAGAAGTGTACCCCGCCTCTTAAGTCCAAACCTAAATACATAGGATTAGCATGCAAAGCGCGTAACCAAGCAGGCGTAGAGCTAACTAAGTTCAAAGCGCTAGAATACTGAGTACCTGCCGCCTCTTTTAGTACTTCTTGGGCTTGGAGTTGTTTATCAGTATCGGCAAAACGGAAAGTCGCTTGAGAGCCTTTGCTTTCGGTTCCTGTGGGTGTGATACCTTTGGCTTGCAGAGCTTGTTCAAAACGCTGCATGGTGGCTAAATCAATCGTCTGATCAGTTTTAGAGCTTAATTGCACCGCTGGTACAGCGGGGAAAAAGTTCGGAATAGAGTAAATAACGCCAATCAGCAAAATAATGCCAATCATGACGTATTTCCAAAGCGGGTATCGATTCATTATTGTAAATTCCATAACAGACTATCCTCCTGCTGCCCCTCTGCCACAGGAGGATGGGATGGGTGACTTTTAGTCTAGTCGAGCGTTATTCGCCTTTCAGTGTGCCTTTAGGCAGTACACTAGAAACGGCATGTTTTTGTACTTTTACATTAACACTATCAGCCACGCTCATCTCGATATAATTATCAGTGATTGCAGTCACTTTGCCCATTAAGCCACCCCCTGTCACAACCTCATCACCTTTACTGAGGCTGTCCAACATGGCTTTGTGCTCTTTAGCACGTTTTTGTTGGGGGCGAATGATCATGAAGTACATAATGGCAAAAAAGATCGCCATCATAATGACCATTTCAATCATTCCACCACCGGCAGGCGCTGGGGTTGCAGCATAAGCATCAGCAATCAAAAAACTCACTTAGGATTCTCCTTTACATTCAAAGTGGCAGTATTATGCCACTTACTATCCAAAACTAATAATCGAAAGCGTACTCTAGGGGCAAGCCTCATACTTTTCAACCAACGCAAGTTGAAAACGGGAATAACTCACATACATTAATACCGATAATGTTAAGTACTCTCATGTGCTGAGTACTTTGCCACTAGTAGACTTAGGACCACTAATTTTTGAATAAGCTGATACCCCACCACGGTGATCATAAGGTTGTTTTCTTAAAATAAACTTATAAGTATTTAGTTAAAGTGAATGAAGCACTTATACTAGTACTATAGTCCTTACCTTAATAGTTTTGGAGGGTAGCGAAATGGGGCAGCGATTAGCCTTTATATTAGGTATGAGCCTAGCAGTAACCAGTCAAGCCTATATGAGTGACTACATACCCTTACCTCAAACACTCATTCAGCAAACGGCTCCCCTACAAACTCTTGTCTTGAACCGTAACACACCACAGCTTACGCCTAGTATTAAAGTCAATTATCCCAGTGATGATGAATTAGTACTCAGTGGCAACGATACACAAGGCAAGCCTTGGACATTTGTAACAGGTCAACACCGTGCATTAGAGGCTTTTCAAGCAGATCTTGATCAAAATGGTACTCAAGATATTTTGTTATTGTATCCAACCATGGGCAATGGTTTAGCGCCTAGTACTCACTTGATAACATTGGCTTTTGACGATAAAAACCGCCCAGTCGTATCCGAAATAGAGGGCTATTTTGAGACTAATCAAAAAGGTATTGTCGATGTAGTAGATACGAATAAAAACGGCAAAGCGGAGTTGATTTATATGAACTTTGATCAGGGGTATTGGATCACTTCATTGTATGAATTACAAAATGCACGTTGGCACAAGCTTAAAAAATCAGCCGGTTTAGCTCTGCCTCTTTATACCCGTTTTACCAATCGTCCTAATCATCAAGCGGTTAAACCGGCTGCAAATCGCCATCCCTACACTGCTGATTTAACTAATAATAAACCGATATTGGTGGGTAAACTGACCGATATCAAATGGGCAGATGTTAATCTATCAGAAGACATTGAGCTGACTATTCAAACGCCAAAAAGCACTAAACTTTGCTCCCCCCAATCATGGTACAGTAGTTTTATGCTAGTACTGGATACCCCAGAAGAGCGCAATATAGTCAGTTTGACAGCTACAGAAACCACAGTGAAGTCATTGTTAGCAAAGATTAAAAAGCAAGAGTACCCCATAACACTATATGGTAAACGTGATCCTGAACAATGCAGCCCAGAGTTATTGTGGGCGAGTACTTTCCCTAGTAAAACTTTGCCATGATTCAGCACAGTACTATTAATGGGGTGGGATTAGGGCTACGTTTTCAGCACATCGATCACATTCTAGCCGAGCGTCCTCCAATTCCTTGGTTTGAAGCTTTGACCGATAACTACTTGAAACAAGGCTCAGTGCAGCACGAGTACTTAATGGAAGTTGCGGAGCATTATCCTTTAGTGTTGCACGGTGTCGGGATGTCATTGGGTTCGGCGGAGGCTTTAAATATCGAGTACTTAACTAAAGTGAAAGTACTTGCTCAACAGATTAATGCCCAGTGGATTTCTGATCATTTGTGCTGGACAGGAGCGCAGGGTTTAATAACCCATGATTTATTGCCTTTGCCCTATAACCAAGAAACCTTAAAGTATGTAATCAATCGTATTAAACAAATACAAAACATTTTAGAGCAAACCCTAGTCATAGAAAATGTATCTAGTTATCTGCAGTATAAAAACTCGGATATCAGTGAATGGGATTTCATCGCCGCCGTTGTCAAAGAGTCTGAATGTAAAGTACTCCTCGATATTAATAATATTTACGTTAATAGTTATAATCATGAGTTTGATCCACTAAAGTACTTAAATGCTGTGCCTATTGATAGTGTGCAGCAAATGCATTTGGCGGGATTTGAGGATAAAGGTACGCATTTATTAGATACTCATGGTCAAGCCATTCACCCCCCTGTGTGGGGGTTATACGCAAAAGCCTTACAGCGTTTTGGGGCTGTACCAACTTTAATCGAGTGGGATAATAACTTACCTAGTCTAGAGCGCTTAATGCAGGAGCGTGATACTGCCCAACAGGTGTTTAATTGTGTCTTTAGTTAATACTCAAACGGCAATCATAACTGCACTCTTTAATACGAATACTTTATCGCAAACTACTCATTTAATAAAAAGTGACCAGCGTTTAACGGCGGAGCAGCGTTTAGGAATTTATCGCCATAGTATACAAGGGATTTTAGGGCAGCATTTGCGAGCCGCTTATGGTGTAGTAGCGCAATTAGTCGGGGCTGAGTTTTTCGAGTACTTGACTGGAACTTATATTGATCAAAGTCCACCAACAAGTACCGCATTAAGTGAGTATGGTGAGGGTTTTTCGAGTACTTTATTAAATCATCCTGCCTTAAAAAACATGCCGTGGATAGCAGAGGTGGCACGATTAGAGTGGGCACGATCACAGGCATGGCACGGGGTAAATCAAGCTCCACGCAGTTTTAATGACCTTAGTACTTTAAGTGAGGTTGAGTATAATCAAGTCGTATTACAATTACCTGATTCGGCTCAATTAATGGAGTCTAATTATGCGATTTATGACGTATGGTTATCACATCAAAACAATGAGTATTTGGATAAAACTCATTTTGATACCATTGATATTAATCAACCTAGTACTGTCTTAATTTATCGAGTGGGTAAAAAATTACATCAGTATAAAATGAATGATCAGCCACTCAATTTTATTAAAGCAATACAATGCCAAAGTACTTTGGAGCAGTTAGCGGATGAGTTTAACGAGTACTTAAATGAAGTACTCGTTTTAGGTTTACAACAAGGTTGGATTTATAGCTGGTCTCTAAAAGGCCAGTACTAATTATTCTGCTTTTTTAATGCCTATTAGCTCTGCGACGACTGGAGAGATATTATCTAATAATTGAGGTTGGGCTTTTTCGTTAGGGTGTAAACCATCCTGTAATAGTAAATTATCTTTTAAAGCCACACCCTCTAGAAAGAAGGGATTAAACGGCAATTGATATTGCTCGGCTAATTCCTGATAGGTCTTTTTAAATTGTTCACTATACATCCGTCCAAAATTAGCGGGCATATACATCCCTAATAGTGCTACTTTGGCATTGCTTTTTTGGGCTAATTGAATCATTTGCTCCAAATTGCTACGCATGGCTTTAATGGATAAACCTCGCAATCCATCATTAGCGCCCAACTCGATAATAACAAAATTAGGTTTGTGCTCGGCTAAAGCCTCTGGAAGGCGTGTCAAGCCGCCGCTAGTCGTCTCGCCGCTGATGCTGCCATTGACGACTTTAATGTCTTTGGCGCCTTCAGTATTGTCCAGTTTAGATTGGAGTAAATGCACCCAACCCTGATCGGTGCTGATACCATAGGCGGCACTTAAACTATCGCCCCACACCAGTAGCGTGCGGGTTTGGGCGGATTCACTAGCCAATACAGTGCTACTCCAGCTCAAAATTACGGTCATGATTAAAATGAATAAACCACGTAGTGGCATGGAAAACCTCTTAAATGATGAAAAATCTTATCCTTGAGACCAATGCTCTCACCAAATCTATCCCTACCAGTGACAAAGTACTTACGATTTTGACAGGCATTGATTTAGCCGTACACAGCGGTGAGTCGGTGGCGATCACGGGAACTTCCGGTTCGGGCAAAAGTACTTTATTAGGTTTACTGGCGGCACTCGATACCCCAACGGCTGGCTCTATTAAACTACTGGGCACCGAAGTAGGGGCATTAGATGAAGATCAACGCGCCCAATTACGGCTGGGAAAAGTGGGCTTTGTATTCCAGTCCTTTCATTTATTAGACAATTTAACCGCACTAGAAAATGTCATGTTGCCACTGGAGCTACAAACCAATGATGCCATAGTACGCGAGCGAGCGACGAAAGCCTTACAGCGGGTAGGGTTGGGCGAGCGCTTAAATCATTTTCCTCCCCAGCTTTCGGGGGGTGAGCAGCAACGGGTGGCATTAGCCAGAGCCTTTGTGATCGAGCCAGAGATTTTATTTGCGGATGAGCCGACCGGAAATTTAGATCGTGCGACGGGGCGTGATGTGGAGGCGTTGCTGTTTAAGCTGGTTCAAGATCAAAACACGGCGTTGATTATGGTGACGCATGACGATGAGTTGGCGGCACGTTGCCAGTCACATTATCACTTGAATAATGGCGTGTTAGTTAAGCAAGGCGGTGTAGCATGAGTCTAGGTTATTATTGGACATTGTGGAAACGCCGTTGGCGTTTGCCAGAAATGCGCTTGTTACTAATTGCTATGATTATTTCTGTGGCAGTCGTTACCGCTGTTGGGTTTTTTACGGATCGCGTCGGTACCGCTATGAAAGCGCAAGCAGTGGAGTTAATGGGCGGCGATTTGATTGTCACGTCCACTCGCCCACTCAACGATGAGTACTTAAAACATGCCGAACAACAAGGTTTAAAAACTGCGCAAATGCTCAAGTTCAGCAGTATGGCGAGTACTGCCGATGCGATGCAATTAGTTGAAGTCAAAGCCGTCAGTGGTACTTATCCGCTTAAAGGTGAAGTGCGTTTAGCCAAAGCGGTAGGCGAGCCTTACACGGTAGCCAGTACTGTGCCTAAAGCGGGTGAGATTTGGGCAGAGCCTGCGTTAATGACGATGCTTGATCTGAAAATAGGCGATCAGGTGGAGCTGGGTAATAGCCTGTTTACAGTGAGCGAATTACTCATTCAAGAGCCTGATCGTGGTACTAGTTTTATGCAAATCTCACCGGTAGTACTGATGAATGCGGTGGATGTACCTGCAACAGGTTTAGTCACCCATGCCAGCCGCGCTCGTTATAGTCAGTACTATGTAGGGAATACTCGTACTATTGAGCCATTCCAAACTTGGCTTAAACCGCAACTCTTACCCCTTGAAAAAATCCGTACCCTTGACGATGGTTTGCCTACTGTGCAGGAGTCACTACAACGGGCGATGCGTTTTTTAGGGTTGTCATCACTCTTAAGCGTTATCCTTGCTGCTACAGCGATTGCTTTGACTAGTGCCAGTTTAGTCCGCCGTGAAACGGTAGCCGTGGCAGTGAGTAAGGCAATGGGGCAATCGCGTCAAAGGTTAATGCGTGAGCAGTTTGTATCATTACTGATGTTGGCTTTGTTAGCTGCATTGATAGGTTCAGTGCTGGGCTATGGTTTGCAGTTCTTTTTGGCAGATCGCTTAGCTGAAGTGATTAATGAAACGCTGCCGCCACCCACTGGACGACCTATATGGTTGGGGTTTTTGACGGCGGTGATTTTATTATTAGGCTTTGCTTTGCCGTATATTGGGCAGTTACTGAATACCGAGCCGGTACAAATATTGCAACAGCGCTTTAATACCCTTCGCGTACCTTTGAAAGTGTGGCTGGTGACCTTAGTACCTGCTTTATATGGCTTATTTTGGTTACAAGCTCAAGATGCACGCTTAGCCTTATGGATTTTGCTGGGGTTGATGGTGGGTTTAGGCGTATTTTGGTTAGCAGCACTGGGGTTGGTAAAATTAGTCAGTTACTTAAGTGGGCGGTTTTCGTGGCGTTGGTTGGCGGTGTTTCGTGGTGCTAGACGTTCGGTATTATTGCTGGTGGTGTTTGCAACTGGGTTTTTTAGTTTATTGTTACTTAGCACTATCCGCACCGATTTAGTGAATCGTTGGGAGGAGTCTTTACCTGCTAATGCTCCGAATCAATTTCTGATTAATATCCAGCCGCAAGATAAAAAGGGAGTCGTAGAGGTTCTTAAGCAGCGCGGTATGGAGGGACATTTTTATCCCATGATTCGGGGGCGGTTGTTAGAAATTAATGGTAAAGCCATTACCCAAGAGCAGTTTGAAAATCCTGAAGCTAAGCAGTTACTGAATCGTGAGTTTAATTTATCTTCCTTTGCACAATTGCCCGACAGCAATAAAGTACTGGAGGGACAATGGTTCAGTTCAACCAGTAAAGAAGGTTTTTCGATTGAAAAAGGGGTGGGTAAAACCTTAGGTTTTGGGTTAGGGGATCGTCTGACCTTTGATATTGCAGGACAACGGTTTGAGCAGCCTGTAACCAGTGTGCGCGAAGTTAAGTGGGACAGCTTACAACCCAATTTCTTTGTGGTTGCAGCACCCGAGTTATTAAGTAATCTGCCCCATAGCTTCATTACCAGTATTTACCTACCAAAGCAGAACCAAAACTCATTGCAGCAGGTCATTAAATTATACCCCAGTATTACGGCGATTGATGTTTCGGTGATTATGGAACAGATTCGATCATTAATTAATCGTGCGACCTTTGCCGTACAAGGGATTTTCCTTTTTACGCTGGTGGCAGGTATTGTGGTATTGGTAGCTGCTTTACAATCGCAACGTTCTGAGCGCCAACGTGAAATGGCTATTTTAAAATCAATGGGTGCTTCGCATACTGAGCTAAAGCGGCGTATTAGTATTGAATTTATTGTTATTGGTGCTTTAGCAGGCGTTTTAGCAGGGTTAATAGCGAGTACTTTGGGGAGCTTATTAGCGTTTTATTTATTCGATTTAGTAGGAGCCTTTAATCCTTGGCCTCCGATTTTGGGAGCCGGAGCAGGGGCAATTTTAGTCGGGCTTTCGGGCTTTTTGAGTTTAAGGGGATTATTAAATGTGCCGCCTATGTTGCTGCTCAAGGGATGATTTATGCAGCGCGTCCTAATTTTATTGGCGCACCCCGCGTTTGAACGCTCACGGGTGCAATCCTATTTGGTGGACGCGGCGCAGTCTTTAGAAGGGGTGTTCGTGCATGATTTATATCAGGAATACCCTGATTTTATGATCGATGTGATGCGTGAACAGGGATTGTTAATGGAGCACGAAGTGATTGTGTTTCAGCATCCCTTTTATTGGTATAGCGCTCCGGCTTTATTAAAAGAGTGGATGGATGTAGTACTGGAGCATGGTTTTGGTTACGGCTCTAGAGGGGGGGCACTCAAAGGTAAGTACTTAATGAGTGCCATTAGCACGGGGGGTAGTGCAGCTTCTTATCAATCAACGGGGGTGAATCATTTTACTATACGGCAATTACTCACTCCTTTTGAACAAACCGCTAATTTATGTGGCATGCATTACTTAGAGCCTTTTGTCGTACATGAAGCAGATCGACTTTCTGAGAAGCAATTAGCCCAACAGACTGATCGTTACCGTACTTCACTGTTAGCCCTACAGCGAGGTGATGCATGGAGTTAATGTTACAAGCCTTTATTTTTTTAGCAGCGGGTGTGATTGCTGTGCCCCTCGCCAGTCGTTTAGGACTCGGTTCGGTATTAGGTTATTTGATTGCAGGGGCATTGATTGGCCCTTTTGCATTGGGATTTGTTAAAAATCCTGAAAGCATTATGCATATTGCCGAGTTTGGCGTGGTTATGATGCTGTTTTTAATTGGTTTAGAGTTAGAGCCTTCCTTATTGTGGCGGATGCGAGGCCCTATTCTAGGTTTAGGTGGGCTACAAGTAATAGTCACTGCGGCGGCTTTAGGAAGTATTGCCTATTATATTGTGGATTTATCGTGGCAATCCTCTATTGCTATCGGTTTAATTTTATCATTGTCTTCTACGGCTATTGCGTTGCAGATTTTGGCGGAACGTCAACATTTAAAGTCTGAAAGTGGACAAGCCAGCTTTGCAGTGTTGTTATTTCAAGATATTGCTGTGATTCCCATTATCGCGGTATTACCGTTACTTGCATTATCTGGTAAAAGTACTACATCAGCTTCAGAGCATTCAGCTAATTTAATTGCTCATTTTCCGGCGTGGCAACAAGCGGCGATTACGATTGGAGTGATTGTCGGGATTATTCTAGGAGGGCGGCTTTTATTGCGTCCTTTATTACGCTTTATTGCGGATAGCCAATTACGTGAAATTTTTACGGCTGCCTCGCTTATGTTAGTGGTTGGTATTGCACTATTAATGAGTATGGTGGGTTTATCTCCTGCGTTAGGAGCCTTTATTGCGGGTGTCGTATTAGCCACTAGCGAATACCGCCATGAATTAGAAGCGACCGTCGAACCCTTTAAAGCTTTATTATTGGGTTTGTTTTTTATGTCCGTCGGTGCCAATATTGATTTTGAGTTACTGATTAAAAAGCCACTATTAATCACCTATTTGGTATTAGGTTTAGTCGTTGTTAAGTTTATTATCTTACTGCTGTTAGCGCGGCTGTATCGGATTAGTCATAGTGAGCGCTATTGGTTTGCATTTTGTTTAGCTCAAGGCGGGGAATTTGGATTTGTATTATTAAGCCTTGCTTTTCAAAACCATGTAATTACGGAGAGTTGGAGTAGTTTACTAACCGTAACTATTGCCCTATCGATGTTGACTACGCCTGTGCTGATTATGATTAATGAGCGATTATTGCAACCGCGTCTACGTTTACCTAAAGCATTAGAAATTGGTGAGGATGCAAAACTGACTACGCCACAATCTACTCCCGTCATTATCGCAGGATTTGGGCGGTTTGGTCAGATTGTAGGGCGGTTATTAGTCGCTAATAATATTCCGGTGACAGTGTTAGACAATAATACGGCGCATATTGAGCGGGTTAGACCTTTTGGTTTTAAAGTATTTTATGGCGATGCTAGTCGCGCGGATTTATTAGAAATGGCGGGTGCGGCTACCGCACAAGTACTCGTTATTGCTATCGATGAAAAGGAAAAAATTCGCGATATTATTCGGATTGCTAAAAAGTATTACCCTAATTTGAAATTATATGTGCGAGCCTATGATATGCTTAATTATCAAGAGCTTCAGGCATTAGGGGTGGATCATGTGGAGCGTGAAATGTTTCGTTCCTCATTAAGCCTAGGCAGACATGTATTAGAAGCTTTAGGTATGCGAGCCTATCAAGCACAACGTAAAGCCACTCAATTTGCTATTCATGACAAAATCTTGGTAGAGGCTATGGGCAAAATTAAGGCCGAGCGAGGTAGTAAAGCCTTTGTGTCAGAAGCCCGTCGAGTACAAGAAGAGGTACTCGAGTTATTACAAGCTGATCGTTACAACCGTCATTATTATACCGATCATACTTGGGAGCCTTTGTCTGAAGTGGATTTATCTAAGGAGTCATAAAAGTACTTTGTACTAAAGTACTTGAGTTTAAAGAGGATAGGGGCCTCTTAACTACGATTAAATAAAGGAATGATATGAAAAAATTAATTAGCCCACTGACTTTATTCGTGTGGGTAATAGGGTGGTGTTTAATGCCCACTGTTTGGGCAGCCCCTAAACATAATTCTTCAGAAGAGCTACGCCAGCTTGCCAACTCGGTAGTAAAGATTTATACCACTGCCGAAGTTTTCAATGCCTTTACACCGTGGAATTCAGGATCAGAATCACGGATTGGTAGTGGTTTTATTATTGAAGGTAACCGTATTGTAACTAATGCCCATGTGGTGGCTAATGGTACGTTTATTGAAGTACAACGCGATGGTGATCCTGAGCGTTATGAAGCTGAAGTGGAGTTTGTAACTCACGAGGCTGATTTAGCTTTATTAAAAGTGCGTGATGATAAGTTTTTAAAAGATAAAAAACCGTTAGTGATTGGTGGTTTACCGGATATTCATCAAGAAGTCACCGCTTATGGCTTTCCTACCGGAGGAGATAGTTTAAGCGTGACGAAAGGAATTGTGTCACGTATCGAGTATCAAACCTATGCCCATAGCGATTTAATGTTTAAAGCCATTCAAATTGATGCAGCGATTAATGCAGGCAACAGTGGCGGGCCTGCTTTATCAAATGGCAAAGTGGTAGGTGTGGTTATGCAAGTCGCAGGCAATGGTGAGGAAAATATTGGTTATATTATTCCGACTAGTATTTTAAATCACTTTCTAAAAGATATTGCTGATGGCAAGTATGATGGTTTTCCCCGCTTAGCTATTGTAACCGAAGAATTATTAAATCCAGCGATTCGTAAAAAACACAATTTAAAAACAGGTGACCCCGGCATTTTATTAACTAGCGTTTGTGCAGGTAATAATGCAGAGCAGTTTTTAAAGTTGGGTGATATTATTACTCATATTAATAAATATCCTATTGAAAGCAATGGGACGATTATGTATGAGCCAGAGCGCTTTATTAATTTCTTTCATGAAGTGGATATGTTGCAAGTGGGTGAAACTTTAAAGCTTAAAGTACTGCGTCAAGGTAAATCTTTAGAGTTAGAGCTGCCCTTATTGACCTCAGATAAAACCGATTACAGCTATGATGAGCAGCCCCGTTATTGGGTGTATGGTGGTTTTGTTTTTACCCCACGTAAACTGTATGATCGCTGCTTAACTCGCCAAGAATTTGATAAATTAGATCAACCTAATCAAACTGAATATGTACGCATTTCACGAGTACTGGCTTCGAGTAGTAATGTCGGTTTTCATGACACCACTATGACGGTGGATAAAGTAAATGGGCAGTACTTTGATGATTTTAATGAGTTTTATAAGCTCATGAATTCGATTCAAGACCCGTTTGTGACTTTGACTAATTCCAGTGGATTTGAAGTCGTCATTGAGCGAGCAGTGGCACAAGCCGAGCACGAAAAGCTCTTGAAAAAATATCATATGAAAGCGGATCGCTCTGAAGATTTAAAGCAATTAGATAAAACGTTACAGCAAAGTTCTAATAATGCTAAACCTGCTACCACAGAAGCAGAAGATAAATCAGCGCCTGCAAAACTGGATAGCAAACCAGCGAGTCCTGCTGATGTAAAGAGTCAAAGTACTCCTAATGTGCCTGATAAACCCAGTGAGTCGCCCAAAGACATTCCTGAAGATACTAAGGCTCCAACGCCTAAAAGTAATTAGCGTTAGATGATCTAACTCAAGGAGTACTTAATCATTAAGTACTCTTTTTTATGCACTCTTATTACACGGCACGAGCCAACGCTAACCCTAAACCTGTCGCTAATAAACATAAAATCACACTGCTAAATACATAAAGTACTGCTTTAAACCAATAACCACTTTCTAGCAGCAATAAGGTATCCAGCGAAAAGGTGGAAAAAGTTGTGAATGCACCCAATACCCCCACAATCAAACCCCGCGCATAAGGTAAGGCTAGCCATTCACGGTGTAGAAACCATACGGTAAAAACACCGATCAAAAAAGAACCTAGGACATTAATGGTGAGCGTGCCATAGGGGAAATTTTTGCCTAACCAATGAGTTATCATTAGACCTGTTCCAAAGCGCAGCACCGCACCTAATGCCCCGCCTACAGCTATCCAGACGATTGTTGACAATTTTTAGCCTCTATCTACTCAGAAAGTACTCAAATTCTGTCGCAAATAGGATACACTTTGCGCTTTCGTGCTACGGATGCCAAGAGCCTTTATGGTTGATACTCACCCAAACAAAGCCAAATTATTAGCAGAGTTAGCGACTGTTTTACCTGCCCGTGCGCTGTTAACGTCGGTGGACGAGTTACGTCCTTACGAGTGTGATGGTTTGACCGCCTATCGCCGTGTTCCTATGGCGGTGACTTTGCCTGAAACGATTGAACAGGTGCAAGCCATTGTTAAAATTTGTAAGCATTACCAAGTACCTGTAGTGGCACGTGGTGCGGGTACGGGGCTATCTGGTGGGGCGTTGCCTGATGAAAATGGTATTATTTTGGGGCTATCACGCTTAAATAAAATTTTAGCCGTGGATACCCGAAATTTGACGGCTACAGTACAGCCCGGTGTGCGTAATCTGGCAATTAGTCAAGCAGTAGCACAGCACGGTTTATTTTATGCGCCGGATCCTTCCTCACAAATTGCTTGCTCTATTGGTGGTAATGTGGCGGAAAACTCAGGAGGCGTACATTGCTTAAAATATGGTTTAACCGTTCACAATGTGTTGAGTATTAAAGTTGTTGACATTCACGGCGAGCTGATGACGTTTGGAGCAACGACTTATGATACCAGCGGTTATGACTTATTAGCCTTGATGATTGGCTCTGAAGGGTTGCTGGGTATTGTCGTAGAAGTCACGGTTAAACTGACTCCGAAGCCTAAATTTGTCCAAGTACTGATGGCAGCATTTAATCATATTGAATCAGCCGGTAACGCAGTGGCGGGGATTATTAGCGAAGGCATTATTCCAGCAGGTCTGGAGATGATGGATAACAAAGCCATTTGTGCGGCTGAGGATTTTGCTAAGGCTGGTTATCCACGGGATGCGGCGGCAATTTTATTGTGTGAACTAGATGGGACACCGATTGAAGTTTCCGAGGCACAAAATAAGGTCACCAAAATCCTGTCTCGTCACGGGGCAAAAAATTTATATATCGCTGAAAATGATCAAGAGCGTGCGCAATTATGGGCAGGTCGCAAGGCGGCGTTTCCTGCGGTAGGACGAATTTCACCTGACTACTATTGCATGGATGGCACGATTCCCCGTAAGCATTTAGCCTATGTATTACGTCATATTAATGATTTATCTGATTATTATGGTTTAGGGGTAGCGAATGTATTTCATGCGGGCGATGGTAATTTGCATCCGCTGATTTTATATGATGCGAATAAACCGGATGAACTACAACGTGCTGAGCAATTTGGTGCTGATATTTTGGCACTGTGTGTCAAAGTAGGGGGATCAATTACCGGAGAGCATGGCGTGGGACATGAAAAAATAGACTCGATGTGTGTGCAATTTAATACGGAGTCATTGCAAGTATTTCATGCCATTAAACAAGCCTTTGATCCCGAAGCCTTATTAAATCCCGGTAAATCGATTCCGACCTTGCATCGTTGCGCTGAACTGGGTGCAATGCATGTGCACCATGGTCATTTGCCTCACCCTGATCTTCCTCGCTTTTAATAGGATGCTAGGACATGGACATCAGTCAACAATTACAAGAACAAGTCGCTTCTGCACTGGCAGAGCACCGTCCATTAGCCATTATGGGTAGCGGCAGTAAGCAATTTTACGGTAATGAAACTACGGCTAAAGAGGTACTGTCTACTGCCCGACATGTCGGTATTTTGGCGTATGAGCCTTCTGAGCTATTTATTAAGGCACGTAGCGGCACGCCTTTAGATTATATTGAAAGTGCTTTAGCCGAACGCGGTCAAATGTTAGCGTTTGAGCCACCGCGTTTTTCACCCGTATCTACTATTGGTGGCGTGGTAGCCGCTGGATTAGCAGGACCCGCAAGACCTTGGTGGGGCAGTGTGCGTGATCATATGTTGGGCGTCACATTACTGACTGGCTTTGGTACCGTGGCAAGTTTTGGCGGGCAGGTCATGAAAAATGTCGCAGGCTATGATGTATCGCGCTTAATGGTCGGCTCATTAGGAACGTTAGGGGTAATGCTAGATGTCACTCTAAAAGTCATGCCCCGCCCAGAGTACTCCTTAACCACTGCTCTGGAAATGCCGATTGAGGAAGCATTAGAGTACGTGATTGCCTTGCGCCGCTCTCCACAACCCATTAGTGCCTGCTGTTATTTTGATGATTGTCTGTATATTCGTTTGAGTGGTAGTGAAGCACGAGTGTACGAGGCTTATTCGTTTTTTGGAGGGGATGAAGTCCCTGAAGCCGATCAATTTTGGCAATCCTTACGCAATCAAACCCATGAGTTTTTCCACCAATATGACCGACCTTTATGGCGGTTGTCAGTAGAGCCAGCCACCGGAACGATTAACCGTTTGGATGGTACTATCTTGATGGAGTGGGCGGGCGCACAGCGTTGGGTGTATAGCAATATGCCTGTGAACATTATGCGTAGTATGGCCACTAAACAAAACGGACATGCCACGCTGTATCGCGGACGTTTACCCGGTGTGGGGTCTTTTCATCCGCAAGCAGACGCTGTCCAACAGGTGCAACAACGTCTTAAAGCAGCGCTCGATCCGCAGCATATTTTTAACCCCGGACGTTTATATAAGGATTGGTAGCCCATGCAAACTCGTCTTACCGATCAATATCGCAATACGTCTGAAGGTGTAGTAGCTGAAGCTATTTTGCGTAAATGTGTACATTGCGGTTTTTGCAATGCCACCTGCCCGACTTATCAATTATTAGGCGATGAAAATGATGGCCCGCGGGGGCGCATTTATCTCATTAAACAACTACTAGAAGGGCAAGAGGTTTCCTCTAATACTTTAACTCATTTAGATCGTTGTTTGACGTGTCGCAGTTGTGAAACAACTTGCCCTTCTGGTGTGGAATACAGCAAGTTACTCGACATAGGCAAAAGGATTGCTGAGCAGCAATTACCGCGCTCGAAAAAAGACAAAGCCACTCGTGAGCGTTTGAATGAGTACTTGCCCAATAAAAAAGCCTTTGGCACAGCCTTAAAGCTGGGACAAACTTTTAAGCGCTTTTTACCAAAAACATTAGCGGATAAAGTAGTCGATACTCGACCTGCGGGGCAGTGGCCTGCTGCTCGTCATGCTAGGCGCATGTTGATTTTGGAGGGTTGTGTACAGCCCTCGCTTTCACCCGATATTAATGCTGCGACCGCGCGAGTACTGGATCGTTTAGGAATTAGTTTAATAGTGCCAAGTGGAGTAGGGTGTTGTGGGGCGGTCAATCAACATTTAGCCGAACCCGAAAAAGCCCGTGAACAAATGCGTCGCAATATTGATGCATGGTGGCCGTATTTAGCTGAAAAGGTTGAGGCGATTATTATTACGGCGAGTGGTTGTGGGGCAACCATTAAAGATTATGCTTATCATCTACGGGATGACTACGACTATGTGATTAAGGCGGAGCGAATTGCCTATTTAGCGCGTGATATTTCTGAAGTACTTCAAAAAGAAGATTTAAGCCGTTTTACCACTAAACCTAAAAAAATTAAAAAAGTCGCCTTCCAGTCGCCGTGCTCGTTACAACACGGACAAAAGCTTAATGGTGTGGTGGAAGGGATTTTACAGCAATGTGGCTATGAATTAACACCGGTGGTCGATGCCCATCTGTGTTGTGGTTCAGCAGGTACTTACTCCATTTTACAGCCCGAAATGGCTGAGCAGTTACGGACAAATAAATTAGAGCATTTGAATGCAGGTAAGCCTGAAGCCATTGTGACCGCCAATATCGGTTGCCAAACCCATTTACAGGGCGCGAGTACTATACCTGTCTATCATTGGGTGCATTTATTGGATCAGTTGGGTTAAGCAATGCAATGAAAGCGGTTAAAGTCTAAACGGTTTTGAGTACTTTGCATTTAACTAGTAAAGTACTCACTAATAAGCCTCAGTCTTAGTCACGCCACACCTTTTACATTTATAGAGCGTGATGAGTTTACCCAAACGCACATCAAATTGTTTTTCTTGGACAATTTCCCATTTATGAAATTTGCTTTTGCACAGCATTAACCCTTCACCTTGTTGTGCATCCACCCCTTTACGACGAAAGGGTAGTACTTCACCCATGTTTAGAGCCTCCATGACACTGTGGCGAGTCAGCGACCTTACCTGCTCGTGCAAAGTACTCGTCTGGTGTCAAGGTATGCAAAGCCAAGGCATGAATTTGGGCTAATTCTTTGCTTAATGCCTGATTGACAAGTCGATGGCGAGCTACTAACTTTTTATCAGCAAATTGTTCGCTAACAAGGGTAACTTTAAAATGCGACTCTGAATCTTTAGGCACATTATGCATATGGCTTTCATTTTCAACTTGTAAAAAAGTGGGGTTAAACAGTTGATTGAGCGTGGCTTCAATCTGGTCTTGCATGTGCATCACTAGCCCTCTGGAAACTTGCATATCACTAAATAGTGCGTATATTTCATCATACACTCTAAATTGACTCTTGAGCATGAATCAAAAACAAAATTTTGACAATTTGGCCGCTTATCTCAGTAGTAAAATCATCGGTCAACACCAGTTAATTAATCGCCTC
>JBDKGX010000042.1:0-19240 GCA_039797965.1 Pseudomonadota bacterium | reverse complement strand
CTTGCAGTACTTGAGGTGTGGGCTCTAGTTCTAGAGGTAGTCCTACGAAGGCTGTCCATTGTCCTTGGTGAGCTAAAACTGTGACAGGATTGTTTTGAAAATAGGCTTGAGGTTGAGGTTGTTGTACACTGCCTAATGAGATAATAGCTAAACCACCTGGAACAGGATTAGCTTTAGGTAAAGCCAGTAAGCTAGTGGGGCTTATTAAAATAATTAGGCTTAATAACCATTGGGCATATTTCACAATACAATACCTTTTTTATTTTATTTTAAGCATCAAATAGTGAGCGTATGTTGAATCAGGCGAATATTGCAGCTCGTATGGCGGCTATCCAACCTTTTCATGTGATGGCTATTTTAGCGCGAGCACGGCAATTACAAGAGCAAGGGCGTGACATTTTTCATTTAGAGGTAGGGGAACCTGATTTCCCAACGCCACAACCGATTATAGAGGCAGGTTTAAAAGCCTTGCAAAAGGGGCAAACCCGTTATACCCCTGCGTGCGGTATTCCAGAGCTACGTGCCTGCATTGCGCAGTATTATCAAGAGCGTTTCGGTGTCGTTATTAATCCTAAACGTATTATTATTACTCCAGGAGCCTCAGGGGCTTTGCAACTGGTCTTAAGCGCTGTATTAAATCCACAAGATGAAGTACTCATTCCCGATCCTGCCTATCCGTGTAATCGCCATTTTGTACGGCTATTTGAAGCCAATCCGGTCAGCATCCCTGCTTATGCTAAAACTAATTATCAACTAACTGTAGAGGATATTAAAAAGTACTGGACTGACAAAACCAAAATGGTGATGTTAGCTAGCCCCTCGAATCCTACAGGTACAGCCTTAAATTCCACTGAGCTGAGGGGACTCTACGATGCAGTTAAAGCACGTAATGGTTTGCTATTAGTGGATGAAATTTACCAAGGGTTGTTATATGACGGTGAGGAACACACGGCTTTAGCGTTAGGGGATGATGTTTGGGTTATTAATAGTTTTTCTAAGTACTTTGGTATGACAGGTTGGCGTTTAGGCTGGATAGTTGCACCTGAATGGTCGTTAGAAGCCTTAGAGCGTTTAGCCCAAAACGTATTCTTGTGCCCCTCTACGCCAGCCCAATATGCTGCATTGGCGGCTTTCACTCCTGAGGCGCGGGCGATTATGGAGCACAATAAGCAAGTACTGAAGGCACGGCGTGATTATTTGCTGCCTGCCTTGCAAGAGTTAGGTTTTAGCATTGATACTAAGCCAGCAGGGGCATTTTATATCTATGCTGATGCCGCTCGTTTTACTCATGATGCTCAAAGCTTATGTCTACATTTGTTAGAGCAAGCAGGGGTGGCGGTTACACCCGGAATTGATTTTGGTGAGTTTGAAGCGAGTACTAAAATTCGATTTGCATATACCACTGAGATTGAGCGCCTCAAGCAAGCCGTTGAGCAATTGAGAAAATATTTACCTACGGTGTGAGTGCTGTTTAGGAGTACTAACCACTATTAAGTACTCCTAAATAACTGTAGAGCGTTAAAGATTGCCTTGGAACGTATCACATCGTTTTAGGTCACCGTATTGTAGTCCGGTTTTGAACCATTGCACCCGTTGGGCAGAGCTGCCGTGGGTAAAGGCATCAGGATTGATGCGGCGACCTGACATACGTTGCAGACGATCATCTCCAATCGAAGCTGCAGCCTGTAAACCTTCTTCAATATCACCTTGCTCTAAAATATTGCGTTGTTTTTGAGCATGATTTGCCCATATCCCCGCATAGCAATCGGCTTGTAACTCTAAAAGTACCGATAAACGATTGGCGTTGGCTTCATCCATTCGTTGTTGTAGGGATGTAACTTGTTGAGAAATACCCAGTTCGTTTTGAACATGATGACCAATTTCATGCCCTAAAACATAGGCACGGGCAAAGTCACCTTGGGCACCTAAATTATTGAGTTCATTAAAAAAGCCCAGATCAATATAAACTTTATTATCTCCGGGACAATAAAAAGGTCCAGTTGCCGCTGAAGAATAACCACAGGCTGAGTTAATTTGATCAGTGAATAAGACTAATTTAGGTGGGTTATAAGTACCGCCCATTTGTCTAAAGATTGGAGTCCAAACGTCTTCAGTATCAGCGAGCACAGTTGAGACAAATTTAGCTTCCTCATCATTACCTGCTACTCGTCCTGAGCTAACCGTTTGATTACCGCCGCCTAAAAACTCATTACCTACCATGCCAAGCATTTGCATGGGATCAGCCCCCATCAGTAAGCCGATGATGGCCATAATAATAACGCCTATTCCACCCACCTTAGCGCCGGTGCCTATTTGGCGTCTATCTTCCACATTATTGCTCTGGCGTCCGCTTCTCCAACGCATCTTAATTCTCCGGCTAGGTCGATATCTGATTATAGAAATTTGGCGGGCATTATTTCACAGATTTATCGGGGGTGGCAGGATATTGTCAACAGCTGTGGAATTAAAACGTTATACGGTGTGATTCCCAGTGGTAGTGGTGCGATGAAGGGATCGGAATAAACTATGAAATTGGCTGAGTCAAAAACGGCTCTACTACGTGTAGAGCATCAGGAGCAGCAGGATGATGCTCCATTGACCCTTGCAAGAATGAACCAGTTTTTGCAAAGTGTGGAAAAACGTGCGTTTATAGTGGCTCGCTTAGCTACTAAAGATGCTGAAGAAGCTCTTGATATTGTTCAAGAGGCTATGTTGAAGCTAGTACAGCGTTATTCTCAATGTAGTGAAGCTGAATGGGCGCCACTGTTTCACACTATTTTGCAAAGTAAGATTAATGATTGGCATCGTCGTCAGCAAGTACGTAATCGTTGGCGGGTATTTTTTAATCATGATGCTGATGATGAAGATCATTCCGATCTTGAGGAGTTAGTAGCACAGGATGTGTTTCTAGAACCAGAACGACAATTAGCCGTTGAAGAGTTAAATGGACGTTTGTTGCAGGTCATAGGGCAATTACCTTTGCGTCAGCAGCAGGCTTTGATTCTACGAGCGTGGGAAGGTTATGACATCACACAAACAGCTCAAATTATGAAGTGTTCGGAAGGTAGTGTGAAAACACATTATTCGCGTGCTGTTCATAATTTACGGGAGAAGCTTGAGGATTTTTCATGACATCTCCAGTCAATAAATCGCCATCATCAGATAATGAACTATTGGTTCGAACTTTAAAGTCAGAGCTAGATGCAGCCGCTGAAGGTTTAGACATGGCAACTCAGTCGCGTTTAAATCAGGCTAGACATAAGGTCTTAGCAAGCAGGCCTAATCGTTTTAATCATTGGTGTATCAATTGGGCTTCTGCCTTAGCTTTAGGTTGTTTAACAATAGCATTACTGAATAACCCTTCAGGTAATACCTCAGCATTATTGGCAGTTCATCCTGTGACCCCATTAGAAATGGCTACATTGCATACTTTAGAGCCAGCAGCTTTAGATTTTGTGTTAGCAAGTGATGAAGAGTTGGAGTTAGTCGAGCAGTTCGATTTATACACATGGTTATTAGCTGAATATGGTTGATACCCTAAAACTGGTAAAGTTTTTTTATTTTTTAGCCGCACTTGACCCTATGGAGCTCTATCCATGAAATATGCAGTCGTGTTGGGTTTTTTACTGTTTTTTTGTGCTAATGCTTGGGCGGATATCTCTTGGGATACTTTGAATGCTAAGGAACAGCAAACATTGCAGGCTTTCCAATCGCTCTGGAGTACCTTATCTGCTGCTCAACAGGATAAGCTAAGACGCTGGGGAAATTTGTCAGATGAGGAGCGATCAAAGATTCAACAACGCTTTCAAATGTGGCAACAACTGCCATCAGAACAGCGGGCGATGCTAAGTACTCAATTACAATCGTTTAAAACAATGCCTTTAGCTAAACAACAACGCATCAAAAAGTGGTGGGTTTGGTTAAAGCGTTTACCAGAAGCAGAGCAGTCTCGTCTGAGGCAGGAGTGGTTGAAGCTCGATCAAGCAGAAAAGCGCACTTACATTGATACTCTACAAAAACGCTATGGCGATTAGTACTCTGTAGTTTGTATCCCGTTTATCGATTTATTGATACTTTTTGTCCTATCGATAACGAAAAATATTCCTTTAGTCCTGTAAACATATAGTTATCTATCTTTCAATATTAAGTGATTACGACTAGAAAATAGCTAAACGGGAATGGGCTATTTTCAGAGCACTCTAGCAATACTCTATGTCTTTATCAGTTTGAAAAATACCTAGTAATAATGGTTTTTGAAATCATGAAGGGGCTTTGAAATGGATCTCTTAGAGATTAGTGGTTGCCTATGTAGTGAAACTTATCTTGATATAAAGAGTACTTAGTCATTTAGCAGCACTTTATACATCAAAAAGATGAAAACAAGGAACTATTTTGATAGTCGGCACATCTTTATTCAGGATGTATTCATAAAATAATAGTGAAGACTGCTGTGTTTGGTTAAATTTTGTTCTTTTTTGTGAAAAATTTCACTGTTAAGTTTGCGTTCAGCTATTTTATGAATGTAAGATTTATGTTAGCTTTACTGCACATTAGAATCAAAATGTGCTGATTTAGGGGAATAGAGGAATGTGAGTAGACCCAGCTACCACATTCATATGCGCCTAGGACAACAAAGGAGTTGTACGATGCCTCATGCTGTAATGTTCAAAGACGAGAGCCTACCCACCAACTATGAGCCTACTCTTGCAGTGGCGGATCTCAATCCTGAAGAAATAGATCCATTATTAGAAGAAGGAAATGAGTTGGATCACGATCTATTAGCCGATGATGAAGTATTGCTAAGCGATGAGGATGAGGTAGCCGTCGAAACAGCTCTACAGCGCTCTCTAGCTGATCCAGATGCCACACAACTCTATTTACGTGAAATAGAAACCTCACCGTTATTAACGCCTGATGAGGAAATCTTTTATGGTCGGTTAGCCCGTCAAGGGGATGAGCTGGGTCGTCAAAAAATGATCGTGTCTAATTTGCGGTTGGTGGTCAAAATCGCTCGTCGTTATATGGGGCGAGGCCTAGTACTATCTGACTTGATTGAGGAGGGTAATTTAGGTCTTATTCATGCTGTTGAGAAGTTTGACCCTGAGCGCGGCTTCAGATTTTCGACTTATGCCACGTGGTGGATTCGTCAGAATATCGAACGAGCTCTAATGAATCAAACACGCACTATTCGTTTGCCTATTCATGTTAATAAAGAGCTAAACGGTTACATGCGCAAGTTGCGTGAAATGACTCAACAACTAGGTCGCGAGCCTACTATGAGCGAAATGGCTGATGCATTAGGTCGTTCAGTAGAAAGTTTACGTAAGTTATTAGATTTTAACGAGCGAGTAACTTCCCTTGATACCCCAGTAGGAAAAGATGGCGATAGCCCGTTAGTGGATTTTATTGCTCCTGAGGAAAGTAATTGCCCAACAGCCGCGATGGAAGATAATGATATCACTCAATCAGTAGAAAGTTGGTTAGGGCAGCTAGACCAAAAACAACGTGAAGTGATTGTTCGTCGCTTTGGTTTACATGGTCATGAACGTGCTACTCTTGAACAAGTAGGCGCGGCATTAGGCTTAACCCGTGAACGTGTACGCCAGATTCAAATGGAAGCATTAAAACGTTTACGCCGGATTTTAGAAAATAAAGGGCTTTCTAGTGAGAGTTTATTAGGTTTATAAAGGGGGCGAAGTACTCTACTTAACCAATAAACAAGGCTGCCGCAACAGGTCGAGTCTCCATTAATAACAAATTAAACGTTCGGCAGGCTGCTGCGGTATCCATAATTTCAAAGCCTTTACCAGATTCAACCAGTACTTGGTAAATGGCTTGAGGTAGTACTTGATAAGTCTGACCCGTACCTACCAATAACATTTCCACCGGTAGTTTGACTAAATATTCAACCTCACTGATTTTCCAGTCGCTAAAGTTTTTGTGTCCCCACGGCTCTATAAGCTCATGAGCCGTTAATACAATGGGCGATGGGTATTTACGTTGATTAATCCAGATGGATAGTGGGTCATAACCTGTAATTCGATAAGTACTGGCTAAACTAGCTTCGCTAAATTTCATGATTATCCTTTCAAGTGTCCCTTAAAGTACTTCCTCGACAGCAATGCTATTGCATTGCAATTGACAGCTTAGGAGGTGAATTGTAATGTGAACGATTCTATTGCTATGTAATAGCTCCCCCGTATGGGTTTACTCACTGACTTATAGATGGAAGATTAACGTGCAAGATGAGTTTTTACGAATAAATCGTTTACCTACTTATGTGTTTAAAGTAACAGATACCCTAAAACGTGATGCGCGAGCGCGGGGTGAAGATATTATTGACTTTGGTATGGGCAATCCTGATCAGCCTACACCTGCACATATTGTGGCAAAACTCATCGAAAGTGCCCAAAACGGTGATACACACCGTTATTCTATGTCACGTGGGATTCCAAAACTGCGTAAGGCTATTAGTTCGTGGTATAAGCGTCGCTTTAACGTCGATATTGATCCTGAAACTGAAGCCATTGCTACGATTGGCTCCAAAGAGGGTTTAGCGCATTTAATGCTGGCGACGTTAAGCCGTGGTGATACAGTACTAGTCCCCAATCCAGCGTATCCCATTCATCCATATGGCAGCATCATCGCTGATGCAGACATTCGTCATGTGCCGATGGTAGAGGGAAAGGATTTCTTTGCTGAGCTAGAGTCTGCTATTCGCAACTCCTACCCAAAACCTAAAATGCTCATTCTGAATTTCCCCGGTAACCCTACGGGTCAATGTGTAGATTTAGATTTCTTTGAGCGAGTGGTGGCTATTGCTAAAGAGCATCAGGTCTGGGTTGTACATGACATTGCCTATGGTGAGTTAGGTTTTGATGGCTATTTACCACCTTCAATTCTTCAAGTACCTGGTGCTAAAGAGATTGCAGTAGAAACCTACTCCTTATCTAAAACGTATAATATGCCCGGCTGGCGAGTAGGCTTTGTGTGTGGCAATCCGACTTTAGTGAAAGCACTAGAGCGTATCAAATCCTACTTAGACTATGGCACTTTCACGCCTATTCAAGTCGCGGCTATTGCAGCATTAGATGGTCCACAAGACTGCATCAATGACATTCGTACCATGTATCAGAGTCGTCGTGATGTATTGTGTGATGGCTTAAATGCAGCAGGTTGGAAAGTAGAAAAGCCACGAGCAGGGATGTTTGTCTGGGCAAAAATTCCAGCGGAATATCAACATTTAGGCTCATTAGAGTTTGCTAAGAAATTATTAAATGATGCCAAAGTAGCGGTTGCCCCCGGAATTGGATTTGGTGAATATGGGGATGATCATGTACGCTTCGCCCTGATCGAAAATGAGCACCGTACCCGTCAAGCCATACGGGGTGTTAAGCAAATGTTTCGCGCTGATAAATTGATAAAAGAGTAAGAGGAAGTATTCATGGAGCCTGTTAAGGTTGGTCTACTCGGTTTAGGCACTGTTGGTGGTGGTACTGCTACGGTTTTAACTCGTAATGCGGAAGAAATCGCACGTCGCGCGGGACGTGGCATTGTGATTGATTATGCAGCGGCTTTAGATACTAGCCGTGCCGCTGAGTTAGGATTAACCAATGTGCGCTTAACGAATAATGTCATGGATGTGGTGCAAGACCCCAGTATTGACATTATTGTTGAGTTAATCGGGGGCTATACTGTAGCTCGTGACATGGTCATGCGTGCGATTGAAAATGGTAAGCACGTGGTGACGGCTAATAAAGCTTTAATTGCATTACATGGCAATGAAATCTTTGCGGCTGCCCAAGCCAAAGGTGTCATGATTGCGTTTGAAGCTGCCGTGGCAGGTGGTATTCCAGTCATTAAAGCACTGCGTGAAGGTTTAGCGGCGAATCGCATTGAGTGGTTATCAGGTATTATCAACGGTACTAGCAATTTCATTCTGACCGAAATGCGTGATCATGCCCGTAGCTTTGATGATGTGTTAGCTGAAGCCCAAAAGTTAGGGTATGCCGAAGCCGATCCGACTTTTGACGTAGGTGGGATTGATGCCGCGCATAAGCTGACGATTTTATCGTCGATTGCCTTTGGGATTCCGTTGCAATTTAATAAAACTTATATTGAAGGCATTACTAAGGTAACGGCTGACGATGTGACTTATGCAGCAAAATTAGGTTATCGCATCAAACATCTAGGCGTTGCGCGCCGTACCGATAAAGGGATTGAGCAGCGTGTTCATCCTACTTTGATTCCAGAGCGTCGTTTAATTGCTAATGTGGATGGTGTCATGAACGCCGTGCTCGTCAAAGGTGACGCAGTAGGGCCTACCTTATTCTATGGTGCGGGGGCAGGTTCTGAGCCAACAGCTTCAGCGGTAGTGGCGGACATTATTGATGTGGTGCGTACTATGACCACTGATCCGACTCATCGTGTGCCACATTTAGCCTTCCAAGCGGGGCAATTAGTTGATACTCCAATTTTACCAATTGATGAGGTTGAAACTTCATTCTATTTGCGTATGCGTGCCGAAGACCGCCCAGGAGTACTGGCTGAAGTCACTAAGATTTTAGGTGATCGTCAAATCAGTATTGAGGCGTTTTTACAACAAGAGCCTAAAGCGAATGAAAAGCAAGTGACCATTATTATGCTCACTCATAAAGTACGCGAAGGCAATATGAACGAAGCGCTGAAAGCCATTGAGCAGCTCGATAGTATTTGTGGCGAAGTGACACGTATTCGTATGGAAGCATTGGGTTAAGATCATGCATTATATTTCAACTCGTGGTCAGTCGCCTGCCCAAACTTTTAGCCAAATTCTATTAGGTGGTTTAGCACCCGATGGTGGTTTGTACTTACCAGAAAGCTATCCACAATTCAGCGATGCTGAGTTAAGCGCTATGCGTGGGATGAACTACCGCGATTTGGCTTTTGCAGTACTTTCACGGTTTGCCACCGATATTCCAGCTAGTGATTTGCGCGATATTATTAATCGTACCTATCGTGCTGAAGTGTATTGCAATACTCGTCCTGATGAGAATGCCGAAGACATTACCCCCCTACGCACCTTAGAGCCTAATCTACATATTCTGGGTTTATCCAATGGTCCGACTCTCGCCTTTAAAGACATGGCGATGCAGCTGTTGGGTAATCTGTTTGAGTATGTACTGGCTAAAGCAGGGCAAGGGATTAATATTCTGGGGGCGACTTCAGGAGATACTGGGTCGTCTGCTGAGTACGCGATGCGGGGTAAAAAAGGCGTGAAAGTGTTTATGCTGTCGCCTTACCAAAAAATGAGTGCATTCCAAACGGCACAAATGTTTTCCTTGCAAGACGAGAATATTTTTAATATTGCGGTGCGTGGTGTGTTTGATGATTGCCAAGATATGGTCAAGGCGGTATCGAATGATCATGCTTACAAAGCAGCTCATCAAATTGGCGCAGTAAATTCCATTAATTGGGCGCGAGTAGCGGCGCAAGTTGTCTACTACTTTAAAGGCTATTTTGCAGCCACTCAAAGTAATATTGAGCCAGTCAGTTTCTGCGTGCCCTCTGGTAATTTTGGGAATGTTTGTGCAGGACATATTGCACGGATGATGGGTTTGCCTATTAAGCATTTAGTCGTGGCAACTAATGAAAACGATGTACTGGACGAGTTTTTCCGTACAGGTGCTTATCGTCCTCGTGGCTCAGCTAATACTTATCACACTAGCAGTCCGTCGATGGATATTTCTAAAGCCTCTAACTTTGAACGTTTTATTTATGATCTAACAGGTCGTAATGCGGAACAAGTGCGAGTACTTTGGGATAAAGTGGACAAGGGTGGTGCATTTGATCTGAGTCAGACTGAGTACTTTAATGAAGTGTCAGAGCGATTTGGTTTTCAATCAGGTGTCAGTACTCATCAAGATCGTTTGAATACCATTCGTAAGGTCTGGTGTACTTATGGTGTGATAATTGATACCCATACTGCTGATGCTATTAAGGTTGCTTTTGAGGCTCGTGAATCAGATGTACCCATGATCGTGCTGGAAACAGCTTTACCCGCCAAATTTGCAGAATCGATTCGTGAGGCATTAGACCAAGAGCCTCCCCGCCCTAAGAGTATGGAAAACTTGGAAGCGTTACCACAGCGCTTCGAGGTGATGGATGCGGATGTGTTAGCTATTAAGGCTTATATAACGCAACATACTGCTTAATTAAATTAGCAGTACTGATTTATATCAGTGCTGCTATCCCTCAAAGGTAATATCATTTTGATACTGCTGTCTTTACCCTTATAATCTAGTCAGGAATTTGGGTGTCTGTAAAGACTGATGTAGAAAGCAGTTCCGACATTGCATAAGGACAATCTCATGTTTAAACGCTTGCGCGAAGATGTGTATTGCATCTTTGATCGTGATCCTGCGGCGCGAAATGTGTTTGAAATTTTAACGACTTATCCGGGGCTTCATGCATTGATGTTTCATCGGATGAGTCATGCTTTATGGGTACGGAATTTAAAATGGCCTGCACGAGTGTTGTCTAATGTCGCGCGTCTCTTTACAGGTATTGAGATTCATCCCGGTGCTCAGATTGGCAGACGTTTTTTTATCGATCATGGTATGGGTGTGGTCATTGGGGAAACCGTTGAGATCGGTGATGATTGCACGCTTTATCAAGGTGTTACCCTAGGGGGTACTAGCTGGCAACCGGGTAAACGTCATCCTACTTTAGGTAACAATGTAGTGATTGGAGCAGGCGCTAAAGTACTGGGGCCTTTTAAAGTACATGATGGTGCTCGAATTGGTTCTAATGCTGTAGTCGTTAAAGAGGTATCCGCTGGAACTACGGTAGTAGGTATTCCGGGACGACCGGTTAATAATCGTAGTGAGTCACAAAAGCGTCGAGAAGCCATTGCCGAAAAAATGGGGTTTGACGCTTACGGCGCTACTGAAGATATGCCTGATCCAGTAGCTAATAGCATTAATCGAATGTTGGATCATATTGATTTGATGGATCAGCGTTTAGAGTGCCTGTGTGCTGAATTAAAACGCTTAGGGGGCAATTTGGAAACAGATCCATTACCTAAGCTCAATGCTGAACGTATTGATTGTAAAGAATAAATACATAATAGATGGCAAAATCCTTATTTTAATAGTTAATAATTGACTATTTTACTTGGTTATTGATAGTATGCCACTAGCTTGAACGGAGAGCGGAATAATGAAGCTTACAACCAAAGGTCGCTATGCGGTAACAGCGATGCTGGATTTAGCCTTACACCACAAAGGTGAGCCAGTATCTCTAGCTGAGATATCGGAGCGCCAAGATATTTCTTTATCTTACCTAGAACAATTATTTGCCAAGTTACGTAAGGCTGGCTTAGTAGTCAGTATGCGCGGACCCGGTGGTGGCTATCAGTTGTGTAGTGACCCTAAAGATATTGCAATTGCTGATATTATTGCTGCGGTCGATGAGCATGTTGATGCTACTCGTTGTGGTGGCTTAGGGGATTGTCAAGATAATCGTCGGTGTTTGACCCATGACTTATGGACTGATTTAAGTAATCAGATTCGTATGTTTTTATCAGGGATTACTCTAGCGGACATGACTGAGCGTGCCGATGTAAAACAAACGGCTGCTCGTCAAGTAAAACGCTTAGAAACTGTGGCGGACTTCGCCCGTTAATTATTGTATTTGGGTATTAACATGAGCCAAAGAACCACTCCTATTTATTTGGATTACTCAGCGACTACGCCAGTTGATCCACGTGTTGCTGAAAAAATGATGCAATACCTGACACCGCAAGGCATATTCGGTAATCCAGCCTCACGCAGTCACTTGTTTGGTTGGCAAGCAGATGAGGCAGTAGAAGAAGCTCGTGCTAATGTCGCAGCCTTAATTAATGCTGATGCTAAAGAGATTGTTTGGACGAGTGGTGCCACAGAGTCAAATAATTTAGCGATTAAGGGTGCTGCTCACTTCAACATCCGTCGTGGTAAGCACATTATTACGCTAAAAACTGAGCACAAGGCAGTACTAGATACTGGTAGACAGTTGGAGCGGGAGGGATTTGAGGTTACTTACCTTGATCCTTTGCCTAATGGTTTGTTGGATTTAGAGACATTCAAAGCCACCTTACGCCCTGATACTACAGTGGTGTCTATTATGCACGTCAATAATGAAATTGGTGTCATTCAAGATATTGCCACTATCGGTAAATTGTGCCGAGCTAATAAAACGGTATTCCATGTCGACGCAGCCCAAAGTGCAGGTAAAGTACCGATTGATATGGAGGCTTTGGATGTTGATTTAATGAGCTTCTCTGCTCATAAAATTTATGGCCCTAAGGGTATTGGTGCGTTATATGTACGCCGTAAACCCCGCGTTAGAATTGAAGCGCAAATGCATGGTGGTGGACACGAGCGTGGTATGCGTTCTGGAACGTTGCCTACTCATCAAATTGTTGGGATGGGTGAAGCGTTTAAAATTGCTAAAGCTGAGATGGCAACAGAAAACGAGCGTATCTTAAACTTGCGTAATCGTCTCTATAATGGTCTTAAACACATTGATGAAGTTTACGTCAATGGTGATTTAGATCACCGTGTAGCTGGTAACCTGAATATTAGTTTTAACTATGTTGAGGGTGAGAGCTTAATGATGTCACTAAAAAATTTGGCGGTATCATCGGGTTCAGCCTGTACCAGTGCGAGCTTAGAGCCGAGTTATGTGCTGCGCGCATTAGGACGTAGTGATGAGTTATCACATAGTTCATTGAGAATTTCGATTGGTCGCTTTACGACGGCTGATGAGATTGATGAAGCGATAGTCAGTATTGAGAAAGCAGTGGATAAACTTCGAGAGTTATCACCCCTGTGGGAAATGCATCAAGAAGGCATTGATTTAAGTAAAGTAGAATGGGTATCTCATTAATTAGGGTAAGTACTTGAGTAAATGTACTAAACAAACCTTATAACATTTTAATGAGTTCCAAAATGGTGGAGAAATAAACATGGCTTACAGTGAAAAAGTAATTGATCACTACGAAAACCCCCGCAATGTGGGCAGTTTTACCAAAGGTGACAAAAGTGTAGGTACTGGTATGGTCGGTGCACCTGCCTGTGGCGATGTGATGAAGTTACAAATTAAAGTGAATGAGGCGGGTGTTATTGAAGATGCCAAGTTCAAAACTTATGGTTGTGGTTCAGCGATTGCCTCCAGTAGCTTGTTGACCGAGTGGGTCAAAGGTAAAACATTAGATCAAGCTCGTGCTATTAAAAATACGGATATTGCTGCCGAGTTAGATTTGCCACCTGTGAAGATTCATTGTTCTGTCTTGGCAGAAGATGCGATCCGCGCTGCGATTGAAGATTATCAGCAAAAACAAAGTGATGAGCAGGAAGGCAAATAATGATCACCCTAACGGAGTCTGCGGCAGAACGTGTTCAACGCTTTTTAGCGAGTCGAGGCAAAGGGATTGGTTTACGCTTAGGCGTGAAAACCACGGGCTGTTCAGGCATGGCTTATACATTAGAGTTTGTAGATCAATTAGAGGATACAGATACCGTGTTTGAAGATCATGGTATTAAAGTCATTATTGATCCTAAGAGCTTAGTGTACTTAGAGGGGACTGAGCTGGATTACACCCGTGAAGGTCTTAACGAAGGCTTTAAGTTTTCTAATCCTAATGAAAAAGCTCGTTGCGGTTGTGGCGAGAGTTTTAGTGTGTAATGCAAAGTACTTCATTACCTACACAGTGGTTTGAGCTGTTTGGTTTACCCGTTCAATTTGAGGTAGACCAAACGTTGTTAACTCAACGATTTAGAGCCTTACAAAGTCAGTTTCATCCCGACCGCTTTGCGAGTAGTTCTGATGCTGAAAAGCGTTTAGCTGTACAAGCGACTTCTATCATTAATGAAGCTTACACGGGTTTGAAAACCCCTCGTTTGCGAGCACGTTATTTGCTAGAGCAGGCGGGAGTACTGATTAATGATGAGCGTGATACGATTCAAGATAAGGCTTTTTTGATTCAGCAAATAGAATGGCGTGAAGCCATTGATGAGGCGCTAGAAAGTACTGATCCTGTTGAGGCGTTAGATCAGGTTGCTGATGAGATTCAACAATCTAGTCGAGTACTTTATCAGTCTTTTACTCAAGCATGGCAAGCTGATGATTTAGAGCAGGCTAAACAAGTAGTGTTAAAATTGCGCTTTTATGAGCGTTTACAAGAAGAAGTTCGCCGCCAACAAGAGCGCTTAGATAACTAAGTACTAGGCAATATTTAGGAAGGATAGAGAATTATGGCGCTGTTGCAAATTGCAGAACCGGGGATGGCGACTGCACCCCATCAACGTCGTTTAGCGGCAGGGATTGACCTAGGCACCACTAACTCATTAATTGCCACAGTACGTAGTGGAGAAGCTGTTACGCTAGCTGATGAGCAAGGACACCCTTTATTACCCTCTGTAGTTTACTATAGTACACAAAATACTCCTCTTGTGGGTGATGCAGCTAAAGTGCATCAACTAACAGACCCTCTAAATACTATTGCTTCAGTTAAGCGCTTGATGGGGCGTGGTCAGCGTGATGTTTTAACTCTCGCGGGACAACTACCCTTTAAATTAGCGGATGCAGATACAGACCATTCCCTACCACGTATTGCTACTAGCGCGGGTAATGTAACTGCTATTGAAGTATCGGCAGAAATTCTAAAAACATTAAAAATTCGGGCTGAGACTTCCTTAGGGGGTGATTTAAGTGGTGTGGTCATTACAGTTCCTGCCTATTTTGATGATGCCCAACGTCAAGCTACTCGTGATGCAGCGACACTGGCTGGTCTCAATGTCTACCGTCTACTGAATGAACCCACTGCTGCTGCGGTAGCTTATGGTCTTGATCAAAAGGCTGAAGGGGTCATTGCTGTTTATGATTTAGGGGGAGGAACCTTTGATATTTCAATTTTACGCCTAGAGAAGGGTGTATTTGAAGTACTGGCTACCGGAGGAGACTCTGCATTAGGGGGCGATGATTTTGATCATGCGATTGCTGAGTACTTGTTGCAACAAGCGAATTTAAGTACTTCAGATAATCCACAAGTACTTCGTGAAGCCTTAGTCACTGCAAGAGCTATAAAAGAGCAACTCAGTACGGCTGAACAGGTCAACGCTCAATTAGGTGCGTGGACAGGTTCTCTAACTCGCGCTCAATTGGATGAACTCATCGCACCTTTAGTACAAAAAACGATGCAAGCATGTCGTCGAGTAGTACGTGACGCAGGCATAACTAAAGACGATATTCAACAGGCTGTATTAGTCGGTGGCTCTACACGAGTACCTTTAGTACGTAGTGAAGTCGCTAAGTTTTTCCAAACCGAACCTTTATGTTCATTAGACCCTGATCGGGTGGTGGCATTGGGTGCTGCATTACAAGCGGATGTTTTGGCAGGTAATAAACCTGATGCGGAAATGCTGTTGTTAGATGTGATTCCATTGTCTTTAGGATTAGAGACAATGGGGGGCTTGGTTGAAAAAGTTATTAATCGCAATACCACTATTCCAGTGAGTCGTGCTCAAGAGTTTACCACCTTTAAGGATGGTCAAACGTCCATGTCGATTCATGTGTTGCAAGGTGAGCGCGAAACAGTAGAGCACAATCGTTCGTTATCGCGTTTTGTGTTGCGGGGTATTCCTCCGATGGTGGCGGGTGCCGCTCGTATTCGAGTGACCTTTCAAGTCGATGCCGATGGCTTATTGAATGTCAGTGCCCAAGAGCAAACCAGTGGTGTGAAAGCCAGTGTTGAGGTCAAACCTTCCTATGGTTTGAGTGATAGTGAAATTGCCACTATGTTAAAAGACTCCCAGTCTAATGCTCGTGAGGACTTAGAAGCACGTCGCTTACGAGAGCAACAAGTTGAAGCGGAGCGAGTACTTGAAGCGATTGATTCAGCACTAAAAAATGACGGTGATGTGTTATTAAGTACTGATGAAAAGGCTGCTATTTTAGCGGCACGAGAGCAATTAGCTTCTCTACGACAAAGTACTCAATCGCAATCCATTGAAGAAGCTATTAAACAGTTAGAACAAGTAGCTGCGTTTTATGTCGAGCGCCGGATGAATCATAGTATTCGTGCTGCGATGGCGGGACATACCATCGAAGAATTCAGAGGTTAAGACACTATGCCAAAACTTATTTTTTTACCCCACGACACGATTTGCCCCGAAGGTGCTTTGATCGAGGTAGCATCGGGGATTAGCATTTGTGATGCTGCTTTACAAAACGATATTGAAATCGAACATGCCTGCGAAAAGTCTTGTGCCTGCACGACTTGCCATGTGTATGTGCGGGAGGGAGGGGATTCCTTAGAACCTGCTACTGAGCGAGAGGAAGATTACTTAGATAAAGCATGGGGGGTTGATCCTGATTCACGATTGAGTTGTCAGGCTATTGTCGGTGATGAAGATTTAGTGATTGAGTTACCTAAGTACACGATTAATATGGTTTCTGAGCAACATTAGGAGTACTTTGCGATGAGTTTGAAATGGACAGACACTTTAGACATTGCTCAAGAGTTATATGATGCGAATCCTGATGTTGATCCACGTTATATTCGTTTTACCGATTTACATCGTTGGGTTACGGAATTAGCAGGTTTTGACGATCAACCTGAGCGTTCTAATGAAAAAATTTTAGAAGCGATTCAAATGGCATGGATTGACGAAGCAGGATTGGATTAGAAAAGTTTATTGGTTAAGCCGCAACTCAGTAAGGCTCGGACAAGATTACTAGCATAATTAAAATTAAAGAACTTAAGGAGTATGCGGTGGGGCTTAAATGTCGCGATAAGCAAGATATAGCGATTGAGCTTGATGAAGCTCATCCAGACTTAAATCCGGTTAGTGTTAAAAATACACAGCTACGTAATTTGATTCTAGAGCTGGATGCATTTGAAGATGAACCAGAAAAGCTGACGGATAAAGCCTTGGATGCTATTCGTAAAGTGTGGCTAGATGAACGCGGATTGCTTTAAAGTTAGGTTATCAACCATTAAAAAAGCCCGAATTTATCGGGCTTTTTTAATGGTGAGCTAGATACTTTACAGATGAAGTTTAGGCAGGGTAAATCCCTCCTAAGACTCTTGCGCCTTTTGCTCCGGTCACTGGGGGCATATTACTAGGTTTTCCTTCAAGCGTTTGTTTAGCAAACCATGCAAACGCAATAGCCTCTACCCAATCAGGATTTGCTCCTAAATCTTGAGTACTGAATAGTTTGATATTAGGACAATGCTGTTGAATACGTTCCCATAAGAGTTGGTTGTGTACACCTCCCCCACAAAGTACTAGCTCTTGAGTTTGAGGGGCTTGCTCTTGTAGGGATTGGCTAATAGTGATAGCCGTTAATTCCGTCAAAGTGGCTTGAATATCTTGTGGAATAATTTCTCTGTGCCCAATTTTTTGGGCTACCCAACCTAAATTGAAGTGTTCACGCCCCGTACTTTTAGGCGGAGCTAATTTAAAGTAAGGGTCTTTAAGCATGGCTTCTAATATTTCAGTATTAATAGTACCTGTGCGTCCCCAATCACCGTTTTTATCGTAATGTTGCCCCGTGTATTTAAACGCCCATTGGTCAATTAAAGTATTCCCAGGCCCTGTGTCAAAACCATAGACAGGTGCATCACCATTTTTACTAAGTACAGTCAAATTAGCAATGCCACCAATATTAAGTACGGTACGATTAACGTCAGGGCTGAAAAATACCGCGCGATGAAAGGCAGGTACTAAGGGTGCACCTTGTCCACTTGCAGCCATATCACGGCGGCGAAAATCTGCCACCACGGGAATGCCTGTACGTTCGCTGATCTGATTAGGGTCGCCTGCTTGCAGTGTAAAGGGCAGTCCAACTGTGGGAGCATGACAGAGTGTTTGCCCGTGACTACCAATCGCTTTTACTTGTTTAGGATTAGTATTAGTTTGTTCGAGCAAAGTAAGTACTGCATTGGCGAATTGAATGCCCAGTACTTGGTCAATATGACCGTATTCTAATAAGCTCCCCCGCCAATCGGGTGATAAAATTTGGTTAATTTGATTACGTACTTCATTATCAAATGGATAACAAAGGGCATGATGTACTTGTAAACTATTGTTTTCAAAGGTTGCCAAAACAGTATCAATACCGTCTAAGCTAGTACCTGACATAAGTCCAATATAATAAGAAGGTGCTACTTCACCCATCGTTAGCCTGCTGAGTTAAATTTAGATTATTAGTGGCTGTATCATTATTTAATTGAAGATTGGCTAAGCGCTTTACCAAACGACTCGCATAACGAGAAAATGCTATCCGTTCTTCAGGTGTAAATAATCCAGTTTTAGGTAGCGCAACCGTCAAAGGATTGAGTGCTTCATTATTTTGACGGAATTCGTAATGTACGTGATTACCTGTTGATCGACCTGTAGAGCCTACATAGCCAATCACCTGACCTCGTTGTACTGTACCACCTGCTTCGAGTCCTTGTTTGAAGGCAGACATATGACCATAAAGTGTCGTAATGTTACCCTCATGACTCAACTCGATTACTTTACCATATCCGCTTTGCCGACCAATAAATTTAACTGTCCCATCACTGGTGGCATAAATAGGCGTTCCATACGGAGCTGCAAAATCAGTGCCTTTATGTAGACGCCATTTGCCCAAAATAGGATGAGAACGAAACCCAAATCCTGAGCTCATCCGTCCCCCTTGAATAGGACGGCGATTAAAGGCTACTTTTTGCAACTGATCCATACCACTATTAGGCTTGAGATAACGTGCATTGCCATCTTGAGTACTAAAGCGTACTCGTTGTAGTACTTGGTCTTTGTGATGTACTTCGGCAGCAAGTAGGTTTTTGCTGTAAATGCTTTTATCTTTAAAACGATAGTCTTCAAAGATGAGAGCAATACGATCACCAGACTTAAATTCTTGAAAGTTAATATCGTCTTTGAAAATCTGAATTAACTGCTTGGTGACACTACTAGGAACACCCGTATCATGAGCAGATTTAGATAAAGATTGATTGATCTCAAAACTGACTTCAGTCTCTTGCTCAATATAGTTTGTTATGTCCCAGTCGCCTTGGTATTCATTACCCACACGAGTGAGCACAAACGCCTTATTATTATCTTGGGCGTAAACTAGCTGATTAAGCTCGTTACCTTTAGATCTTATAAATAGGTTGCGGCCTGCTTTAAGTACTTTGAGATTGTCAGCAATCGTTTGATTCTTAGTTAGA
>JBDKGX010000041.1:0-20652 GCA_039797965.1 Pseudomonadota bacterium | reverse complement strand
GGGCTGCTAAGTAATCAGTCTTAAGGAGCTATTATGGCGACGAGTACTTTAACGCCTGAGTCAGTTATACCAACCCGTACTTCACTCAAAGCGCAATTACGTCGAGCGGAGCGCTTACGTAAGATTAAAGCGTTCTTACTCGTTGCCCCTTTAGCCCTATTTTTATTGGTGGCGTTTATTGTGCCTATTGGCACGATGTTGTGGCGAAGTGTGGATAATAGTGAATTCACGCAAGCCCTACCCCAAACCGCTACGCTGTTAAAACAATGGGATGGCAAAGTTTTACCTGTTGAAAGTACTTATCAAATCTTTGCCACCGAACTCCAACAAGCGCTGGCTAATGGTAGCATTGGCTCATTAGGGCGACGTTTGAATTATGAAGATTCTAGCCTTAGAACCTTACTCAATCAGACCCTACGTAAATTACCTAACCAGCCAACGAGTACTTGGCAACAAACCTTTACTGAGATAAACCCACGCTGGAGTGACCTTAGTACTTGGCAGACCCTCAAACGTGTAGCACCCATGACCACTGATCGTTATTTACTAGCTGCCCTCGATCAAGAGCGTAATGCACAAGGCGATATAGTCTCAGTAGCTCCTGATAAGCAGGTTTATATCGAGGTACTACTACGCACTTTGTGGATTGCCGGAACGGTGACATTCATTTGTTTAGTCATGGGATTTCCGGTGGCATATTGGCTTGCTACCTTACCGCAAAGTACTAGTAATTTATTAATGATCTTTGTGCTATTACCGTTTTGGACATCCCTATTAGTGCGGACTGCCGCGTGGATTGTGCTGTTGCAATCGGGAGGTTTGGTGAATAACGCTTTGCTCAGCATGGGGTTGATTGAAAAGCCTTTGGAGCTAGTGTTTAACCGCTTTGGGGTGATTGTGGCAATGGTACATATTTTATTGCCCTTTATGATTTTGCCGTTGTATAGCGTCATGAAAGGGATTCCAGCCACTTATCAACGGGCGGCAATTTCATTAGGTGCTCATCCGTTTGCAGCATTTTGGCAGGTGTATGTGCCGCAAACCTTGGCGGGAGTGGGTGCTGGTACAGTATTGGTGTTTATTATGGCATTGGGCTATTACATTACCCCTGCCTTGTTGGGAGGCCCTTCCGATCAAATGGTTAGCTACTATGTCGCCTATTACACCAACACCACGAATAACTGGGGCATGGCGGCAGCGTTGGGCGCGATTTTATTGTTGGTCACCCTAGTCCTTTATACGGTATACCAACGTCTGGTAAATCAAACTACCCCACCCGTGCGGAGGTAATGTTATGCAACCGTATGCCTCAACCAGTGAAAAAGTTTGGTACTGGGTATTCAGAGTTTTTTGTGTACTGGTCTTACTGTTTCTAATGCTCCCGATTTTGGTCATTGTCCCTCTATCTTTTAATAGTGGCAGCTTCCTGACCTATCCTCTGAGCGGTTTTTCATGGCAATGGTATGAAACCATTTTTAGTGCAGGACCTTGGCTCACCTCGCTTAAAAACAGTTTGATTGTGGCACCACTTGCCACTCTACTCGCCATGATTTTTGGCACACTGGCGGCAGTGGGGTTTAATCGTGCTGATTTTCCGGGCAAAGGGTTACTCATGGCATTGATTATTTCACCGATGGTCGTGCCTCTAGTGATTGTAGCGGTAGGGATGTATTTCTTTTTTGCTAAAGCTGGGTTACTCAACTCTTATACAGGCTTAGTACTGGCTCATGCTGTACTCGGCGTGCCCTTTGTTGTGATCACGGTTAGTGCTACGTTGCAAGGTTTTGATCAGAATCAAGTCCGTGCAGGGGCAAGCCTTGGCGCTAATCCTATTCAAGTATTTTTCGACATTGTCTTGCCCCAGATTTTGCCGGGGGTGATTTCAGGGGGGCTATTTGCGTTTGCGACCTCATTTGATGAGGTGGTGGTGGCGCTATTTATTGCCAGCCCTACTGAGCGCACATTACCCATGCAAATGTTTTCTGGGATTCGAGAAAATATTAGCCCCGCGATTGCCGCCATGGCGACAGTACTGATTATTATGTCCGTATTATTGCTATTAGTAGTCGAATGGTTACGTCGCCGAAGTACTCGTCCTTAACTCATACTCTCCGTACCAGAAAATAACTTCATATTTTTACCGATAACTTTTTAGGAAAATAGCTGAGCAAACTCATTAGTACTTTTATATTAAATCAATAGCTTAGGCATCTATAGAGTACTTGGCACTAAGATTGCTTAATACTCATTAAGTAAGCTTGTTAGGTTTACTGTTTTAATAAAATGCACGCATTTTATTAAAGGTGTGATTCGACTTGCGGTGTAGGCTCTTGACCTACCTGACGCTGCTAGCACTGCTAAGTAGGCGTATCGGTCGACACACATTTTAGGTTATAGCTCAGTGGTAGAGCCTCTGATTATCAGAAGGTCGTCGGTTCGACTCCGATTAACCTATCCACACTATAGCTCATGGGTAGAGCAATGGACTTTCAATCCATCGGTAGCTGGTTCGACTCCAGTTAGTGATTAGTTTGATATCCTAAAACGATATTGAACCTACCTCCAATACTAGGGCGCCTCTAGGCACTATTAGTCTTAGAACCTACGGGAACTAGACTTGATAGTGCCACCCGCTAAGTAACCTTGTTACTGGGTAAGAGGGTAGCGCTATTTAAGTAAGGTACTACAAACTTCGGTTTGGACTACACCTAATCTTAGATAGCCCTATTCTCTCAAAGTACTAAGCTTACTCAACGGGAGAGGCAACCTAACTCTAAGCCTGCTGATTTAATTTTAAAATTAACTATCCCTCTTGTTTTGTGATCACAAAACAAGACTAATCGATCACTTTGCAGTAGCATTTCCTCACGATTTTAACTTTAGATGAATACTCATCGCTATTGATCAGCAACTAGAGGGCAGTGCCCCTTGGAGAGCCTTAAAATGTCTAAAACTAATGCAGAACTCATTGAGCGCAAAAATCAAGCCATTGCACAGGGTGTGGGGCTTGCCCATCCGTACTTTATTAATCACGCTGAAAACGCCACGGTACGCGATGTCGAAGGGCGTGAGATGATTGATTTCGGCGGCGGGATTGCCGTGCTTAATACCGGACACCTGCACCCCAAAGTCAAGCAAGCGGTGATTGATCAGATCAATCAGGTATCGCATACCTGTTTTATGGTATTGGGTTATGAGCCTTATGTGGAGCTGTGTGAGCGTGTCAATGCTTTAGTACCCGGTGATTTTCCTAAAAAATCGGCGCTATTTACTACCGGAGCAGAAGCGGTCGAAAATGCCGTTAAAATCGCCAGAGCCTACACCAAACGCACGGGCGTCATTGCTTTCGGTGGCGGTTATCACGGGCGCACCATGGCAACTTTGGCACTCACAGGTAAAGTGGCGCCCTATAGTGCGGGGATGGGCATTATGCCAGGTGATGTATTCCGTGCTTTGTATCCTAATGAATTACATGGCATTTCAGTCGAAGAAGCCTTGTACTCGATTGAACGCATTTTCAAGTTTGATGCCGAACCGCAAAACATTGCCGCCATTATTTTAGAGCCTGTACAAGGTGAAGGGGGCTTTTATGTAGCGCCTAAAGCGTTTATGCAAGCCTTGCGCCAGCTATGTGACAAGCATGGCATTGTGTTAATTGCGGATGAAGTCCAAACCGGAGCGGGTCGTACCGGAACGTTTTTTGCGATGGAGCAAATGGGGGTGGCAGCAGATATCACCACTTTTGCGAAATCGATTGCGGGCGGTTTCCCGATGTCAGGCGTGGTTGGTAAAGCAGAAATTATGGATGCAGTAGGTGTCGGGGGTTTAGGGGGCACTTATGGCGGCAATCCTATTGGTTGCGCGGCAGCGCTGGCAGTACTTCAAGTGTTTGAGGAGGAAAAATTATTAGATCGCGCTAAAGTAGTGGGCCAACAGATTACTGAGTGTTTAAATGCCTTTGCCAAACAATATCCTATTGTGGCAGAAGTGCGCGGTTTGGGTGCCATGATTGCCTTTGAACTGATGAAAGACGGCAAACCCTCTCCCGAATTAACCAGTCAATTAGTCGCCAAAGCACGGGAAAAAGGCTTGATATTATTATCCTGTGGTATTTACGGCAACGTGGTAAGGATTCTAGTGCCGTTAACCGTACCGGATGAGCAATTACAACAAGGTTTAACCATTATTGGTGAGGCCTTAGCTGAAATTAGCTAACTCATTTATAAAGTACTCCTCATCAGGGGGAGTACTTTCAAGTCTCTATGCTTTAATCCGCTTCTCGCCTAGCTCTTTGCAGTCTCCTTGGTAATCAAATAATTTACGGTACGAACAAAAGGTTTTGGGCTAAGACCCTTTGCATGTTTGCTCCATCATGGTCTATATAAAAAGCATTCTAATCGCCGCATCGTCTTTACAGACGAGTGTTTTCAAAGGAGTCTAGTCTTTAGGGATGGGGCTAGCGGGATACAGGATGTAGAACAAACCTCTCTGGCGAAAACACTCGACTGTAAGGATATTTACTTATTTTTGGTATTTTCATTTACACTTAGTGGCTTTGTGATGAATGAGTTAATGACCTTATGCAAGCAGATTTTTGGCATACTCGCTGGCAAAACAATGAAATAGGTTTTCACCAAAGCAAAATCAACACTTACCTCCAACAATTCTGGCCACAACTTAATGCTTCGCATGATCAAGCGGTGTTTGTACCCTTGTGTGGCAAAAGTACTGATATGGTGTGGCTACGGACTCAGGGCTATAAAGTACTCGGTATTGAATTAAGCGCTATTGCGGTACAGGATTTTTTCAAAGAGCAAAATATTACGCCTAACATTACTCCACAGGGTAAGTTTGATCGTTGGGAATATGAAGGTATTGCTATTTTAGTGGGTGACTTTTTTGATCTCACCGCTGAAGATTTAGCCGAATGCGGCAGTGTGTATGATCGTGCTTCACTCGTTGCGCTACCTACTGCTATGCGTGAACAATATGCTCAACATTTTACTAAGATCGTACCTCCTACCGCCGCCACTTTATTAGTAACCTTTGAATACCCTCAAGCGGAGCGTGCAGGCCCTCCCTTTGCGGTTTTAGAATCTGAAGTACGAGTACTTTACACTCAACATTTTCAGGTCGAACTCTGGCTAGATGTGGACATACTGCCGCATAGTCCGGGCTTTAAAAATGCGGGCATTAGCTATTTACATGAAAAAGTTTATTGCTTAAAACCACTTTGAACGGTGATACAAAGTACTCGCCTTTTAAGACGAGTACTGGAGTTTTTTAAGCTTTTTGCTGGGTATGACACAAGATTAAACGCAACCCAATCGCCCCCACTAAAATCAAACCCATTTGCAGTGTATTCGAGCCGGAAACCCAAGGAACCATTAAAATTAATAACGTAGCCAATGGATAAACCCAAGTTCCTTGTGCTTGGCTCACTCGTTTATGAATCAGCCATAACGCAAAGATAAAAACGGCAACAGGCAAAGCTAAAGCATAACCTATTGCTAAAGTACTGGCTTGTGAAGTACCCATTCTAAAATCAAGTTGCGCCGCTAGTCCTGCCCCTACCGCTGCCGCTGCGGCAAAAATAAAGTAATGACCATACCCCCAATAGAAAGCGACTTTATAATCCCGTAAAAATTCCGCTGCCTCATCTTCAAAATAAATCCACCACATGCAAAACACGATGAGTAGCGCTCCTATGCAAAACGCTATTAGGCTCATATCCATAGTACTGGTACTCGCTACTTTTTGGACGGCATTGACTGCGGCTAAGATGGACTCACCCAATACAATTAAGGTCAATAAACCATAACGCTCTGCAATATGATGGGGATTCCAACTGGTCATTCCGGCACTTTCTGCCCACATAGGTACAGCAAACTCAAACAATACCATCACTAAAAAGGACAAAACGCTCCACTGCTTAGGCAAAAATAATATCAGTATCCAGCCTATTTGAGCTAAAAAAACACCCAGTGCATAACGTAAGGCGGTTTGACGATGTTCCGGTGCTTGATTTGCCGCCCTTAGCCATTGCGTAATAGAAGCTAAACGCATCACTACATAGCCCACAGTGAGTAGTACCCAATTACCCTCAAATGCAGTAGGTACACCCGCCGCGATAATAAGCGCTCCTGCCATTTGTACAAATACCGCCACACGATAAGGCACATCATCGGTGTCAAAAGACGAGGCAAACCAAGTAAAATTCATCCACGCCCACCAAATAGCAAAAAATACCATCAGGTAACTCAAAACACCGTGGCTAATATGATTTTCAGTGATGGCGTGGTGCAGCTGTGCCCCTGCAAAAGCAATGGCAACCACAAAAATTAAATCAAAAAATAACTCTAAGGTCGTCGCCACACGATGTGACTCATGAGGAGAACGCCCTGTCATACGTTGTAAGGCTTTATAACGCTTGGGTGGGCTACTGCTGTGTTCTGTGGTGGTAGTCATTGATTATCTATCCTTAAGAGAGTGATGCCAAGGCTTTATAATTTGTAATGCCCATGATTCGATCATGCGGATGGTGATTGACATAAAGCACTGTAGTTTCACTACCTGCACAAATTTTTTCAATTAAAGCTAGTACGAGGCGGCGATTCATATCATCCAATCCCAAACAAGGTTCGTCTAAAATGAGTAACGCAGGATGTTTAACCATCGCTCGGGCAATCAGTAATAAACGTTGATCACCAAACGATAATTGATTAAAAGGCTCATCCGCGCGATGACGCATCCCCAGTACTTCGAGCCATTGATTGGCCAGTGCTTTTTCTGTTTCAGTATATTTTTGGTACAAGCCAATCGAATCATAAAAGCCCGAAATAATCACATTACGGACACTAATACTGACGCGATATTCCCACTGTAAAGCACTCGACACGTAGCCAATATACTGCTTAATTTGCCAAATACTTTCCCCTGAACCGCGTTGCATCCCAAACACTTTAATATCATTCACATAGCATTGCGGATGATCACCGGTGATTAGGTTTAGTAAACAGGTCTTACCACTACCATTAGGACCTGTGAGCTGCCAGTGCTCCCCTTTCCAAATCGTCCATGCTTCGTTATCCAGTACTACTTTTTCTTCATAGGCAATCCGAATGTTGCGCATTTTAACTAACGGTTGCTCTGGATCTAAAGCAGGTGCAGTACTGCGAGTGGCAGGAGGGATAGTCAGATTTGAAGTTTTTAAATGTAATAATTGATAGAGACTCTCTAAAGCGGCTGCATCGCTACATGTCACTTGATGTGCTAAAACACCTTGATCCATATAAGCAAAATGAGTCACCCAATCAGGTATTTCATCCAACCGATTTAACACTAAAATCAGTTGCGTGCTATGCGAGTATTGTTGTAATAAATCTTGTAAAAATCCCATAGAATGTATATCTAAGCCATCAAAAGGCTCATCGAGAATGAGTACTTTAGGTTTTTTAGCTAATGCTTTAATCAATAAGGTTTTGCGAGTTTCACCCGTTGAGAGTTTACGAAAACTGCGTGGTAGTAGTGGCTCAAACTTAAACGCTTGAATGAGTGATTGTAGCAGTGCGCTGTCATGAGGCTCCTGAGTCAAAATTTCAATAACTGGAGTACCCTCACTAATCACATCCAAAATATCAGCATCATCTTTACGACGCTCTTGCTCGATAATTTCTGCCTGAGCCTCAAACGATACAATCGCAATATCGGAAGGTACTCCGCTAATAGTACCGCTAATACGTTCCCCCGCCCCGATTAAAGTGGCGGCTAAGGCTGATTTGCCTGAACCATTAGCCCCTAAAATGACCCAATGTTGGTTTGGCTCAATCATCCAGTCCGCCGGGTGCAAGATAAAATGCTCCCCCAATCGAGCACTATAAGCCTTTAAGCTAATCGTCATCGCGACCATCTCATTCCAAATCTAAAGAGTATCTATCATAGCAAGAGAAAGACTTAGGCTCGAATAGCCTAGCTTTTGCCATGCGTTACCTGATTAGCTTTGATTTTTATAAGCCATTGATAATAAAACTCGTGAAAGTGCTTGAAAATGATAAGTTGCGGAAAATCGCTCAGCACTCTCAGTCATTTTTAGTATAATGTTAATAAATTGATGAATTTGCAGGCACTTACGGATGACGATGCACTATACACTTTTGGGTCAATATCTTACTGAGCTTTATGCAGCTCCCTCTATTGATGCACGTTTTAAAGTACTGAGTCAGTATATTCAACTCATTGGTTTTAAAGGCACTACATATACCTTTGTTCCTGCCATTCAAATTGAGGCTTTGCCAGAATTACCTAAAGTATTTTTACGTAGCCCTGACTTTCCCCTCGACTTTTTAGTCGCTTATAGCCAAGAGCGTCTAGATCGTAACGACTTTACTATTCGTAAAGTACTCACAGGCGAAACGCACCCTATGGATTGGCGAGAGCATGAATTATCAGGCCAGCTCTTACCGAATGAAGTTGATCTCATTCGTCTAGCTCGTGAGCGATACGGTATTATCAACGCTCTTTCGATTCCTACAATGAAGGAAGCGAAAGGGGCAGCGGGGGTCAGTATTATTAGTGATAAAGGTGACAAGGATTTTCAACAGTTAAAACAAGAGCAAATGGAAACGTTACTAGCGATGGTACGTTTGTTTCACGAAACTAACTTTTACGATAAGCACTGGCCACGGCAATTTATAGCACCGGTGTTTCAGAATCTTAGCCCTCATGAAAAAAGTATTTTACGTTACCTAGCCAGCGGCAAACCTATGAAGTGTATCCAAGAAGAAATTGGTATTAGTAAAAGCTATGCGGACAATATTCTGGTTTTACTGCGCCGACGTTTGGGCGTTCCTACTACTAGCCGCCTGATGTATTTATTTGGGCTATTAAACGCTTTGGATGATATTCCTAAACTCAAGAAGCCTCGTGGATTCTAAGAGCGCCCCACCACTCTATCTAAACACGACAAACTAGCCCTACTCTGGTTTGTCTTCAATAATAGCTCTAAACTCTTGCAATACTGACTTTAAAGTACTCTCATCTATATCTGCTGTAATCAATACCACTTGGCTAATTTTATCTTCATTAGACCCACTCTCGAGTACTTGCTCAGGAAACAACAGATGCTGTATCGCATGAAGTACTACAGGGTTAGCGTACTCCGTAGTATTTAACAATGCCTTCATCCGTAATAAGCGCTGATCGCAATGTCCCATCATCAGCATGAGCCCTAACTTGACTCGCTTGAGGCTAATAGGCTTATGAAATTGCACAACATGACTTTGAATACGCTTATCCGATTTTGAAGCACTCCGCTGCGTTGAGAAACCTAGAGTTCTTTGCTCTATCTGCTCTAGTACTTTAAAGCTTGCGACATTTAAAGTACGAGTCGCACTAAAAGTATTACGGCGTAAGTTAACTAACTCGGCTGCCGCAATCTGCCCCTGTTGTATCGTTTGAATAGTGGCTAAAGGATTAAGTTGTTGTAGACGTTGTTCGAGTACTGCCAGCGCGTTGGAATCTACTAAATCGGCTTTAGTTATTAACAATTTATCCGCATGCGTGACCTGTTGTAGCGCTTCAAAATGTTCATCCAATTGCTGCATCCCAAATACAGCATCGACGGTAGTAATCACACCATCAATGTAATGACGATCCGCCGCCCATTGCGCTTGTACAAAGGTAGCTAAAATCGAAGTTGGATCAGCCAAACCCGTGGTTTCAATGATTATGCGTTGATAAGGCTTGAATTTACCGCTATTGCGCTCCATCCAAATGTTTTTTAGCGTTGGCAATAAGGTATTTTGCATCGCACAACATACGCATCCGCCCGCTAATAGTGCCATAGGAAACGGTATATCACCCACCAACTGCTGATCAAGCCCCACGCTCCCAAACTCATTAATCAGCAATGCTACAGGTTCATGTTGTACGTAATCGGATTGAAGTACTTGATTCAATAAAGTCGTTTTACCACTCCCTAAAAAGCCCGTTACTAAGGTGACTGGAATACGAACTTTGGAAGTAGTCATAGGTGGTTTCTGCTAATGAAAAAAGTGATTAAACTCCATTTTGCCAAAGATAATGCTAAAACTAAAATGTCCTAAAGTAGCTTATTGAGTAATAGGGTTAAAATTGAGGGATGGCTCGGCTTGACCTTGATAAAGTTCGACATATGCTTGTTTGATTTGATAGCCCGCATTAGCTAAGTCTGTTTTAGTGGTTTCTGCGCTTAATGTCCCATACACCCACACAGGCTCAGCAATCCGCTCTAAACCAATACCTTTGCCCTCTTGCGCTCTAACAAAAATGGTTTGGCTCAATGGCGGCGGCGGTAAATGAATGCAAGCACCATAATAGGGCACCAGAAGGAAATCGGTGACCAACCCCTTGCTGTCATCGATCTCTAGCGGAGTGATAAAGCCGGGTAAGCGAATTTTTTTACCCTGCATAGCAGGGTTGACGGGAGCAGTGCTTAAGGCAACCTGCATCGCCTCCATCACCTTGTCTTCTTCTGGATCACCCTCTGGGATGCGATCAATTTGAGGTTGGTATTGTTTTATAATATCCGCCATACCTTGCCCCGGTAGCTCCAAGTTCTCCCAACGGATCATTTGATACTCCTCCACACCTTCTGGTGCAACGCCTTCGCCCCCGGTAGGAATTATGTCCTGAATCCTAGTACCTATCTTTGGTACGGCTCGTTCAAAAGGCAAAACGGCTACTGCTGTCGTCTCCATAGTTGACGGAGCTTCTGTGCGAATAGGTTTACTATAATCTGGAGCGGGTGGAGGCTTGGAGGGTGAGGTAGGCGTGGATGAGTCACACCCTGTATTGAGTACTAAGATACTGATTAGAATAGCGATAATACGTTTCATGAAAAAGTACTTTAAAAGTCTCATTGAAAATCACACCATAAACTACTCCTATATTAGAAGAGGTTCATTAAAACTTTATTAACTCTTGGGTTTTAATCGATATCACCTCATCTCTTGTGTAACCGTACAAAACCCTAACTAGCAAAACTAGAATCCTATTATTTTATTTAATGACTAAGTACTTAGTGAAAAGACTCAAATTTAAGCAATTCTTTAAGGGAGGATAGATATAACTTAAAAGCAGTGAGGATTTTGTACGATAGTGAGCAAGTTGCTAGACAATTAATCTAAAAGTATGTGTCCTTAGTCTTATTAACCTATTTTTTTTAGGCTGAATTGTTCCTATACCGATTATTTACCTATAAATGCAGTTTATCCATATAGCAGTTATAAAAAAATTACTATTATGGATTAATAGCATGTATAAACAGATGACACTCCAGAGTGTGATCTAAACCAATAACCCCAAGCCAATAATCAAAACAAGGAGCGCCCCATGACTACCTGTTCCGGATACACACGTACACCTACTACTACTTATCGCCAAACTAGTGGTTGTACTACTACCACAGCTCCAAAACCGACTAGTACAACCCAAACATCCGTACTTAGCAATTTCCAACCTCTTTCTAATAATGTTTGTAATAATCTACAAACACTAACGGGTTCATTATTAGGTCAATTATGGGGTTCTACTAACTCTGCTGCTCCAGCACCTAGCCCAGCTACTAGTAGTAACACTTCAACAACTAATACTGCTAATACCAGCGGCAAACCTAGCGTCACGATTAGTGTAGACCGCAATACCGCGGATAAAAACGTTGTTCAGTACTTAAATGGCAATGGTCAATGGACTAACTTAGATCCCAATAATCCTCCTTCGCAAGCACTCAATGCAACCAACGTTCGTTTGTACAATCAAAGTCAATGTTCAGTTGCCAGTACTGCCAATAATGGTGTGAAAGTTAGTGTTGCTACTGACGGTACTATTACGATGGCGTTTGAAGATCGTATGGGCTCTAGAGCACCTAATGATTACGACTATAATGACGTCACGGTTACTATTAAAAACCCAACGACAAAGCCTAGCCCTGCTCCCGTGCCAGCGCCAACTCCCAATGGCACTATTCAGCCAACACCGATTCCAGCCCCAACACCTAGCCCTGTGCCTAATCCAGCCCCTGTGCCTACCAGCACGAGTATCAGCATTCAGGTAAAAGGCTTTTTACAAGGTGCGTTTAATAGTTCATCAGGTCTAATGAACGATACATTACGCTCTTCAGGTTTATTACCCACCGCACAGCCTTACACCACAGCGGGTTATACTGGCACTGAGACCCTATCTAGCTCTGTATTAGCAACGACTGGCAATAATGCACCTGTGGATTGGGTGATGATTGAATTACGTGACAAAGCCGATCCTACTAAAATCGTGGCAAGACAAGCCGCTGTAGTACAACGTGATGGTGATATTGCGAACGCACAAACTAATGATTCACTGTTAAAGTTTGATAATGTACCGGATGGCGACTACTTTGTATCGTTAGTACATCGTAATCACTTAGGTGTTATGACCTCTACTCCGATTGCCTTAGATGATAACAAAGCCGCCTCAGTAGATTTTACTAAAGCCAATACAGCGTATGGTACAAATGCTGAGTTTGTCACCAATAATGGCACAGCATTATTGTGGGCAGGTGATGCTAATAGTAGCAATAACGTTATTGCAGCAGGGCCTAACAATGATACTAATAATGTATTAGCGGCTGTATTAATGGCGAACGGTAATACTAACGCTAATGTTAATTACATCTTAAACGGCTATACCACCACTGATTTAAACCTTGATGGCAGCACTATTTACGCAGGGCCTAACAATGACACCAATGTCATTTTAGCCAATGTATTAACTCATCCTGAGAATACCACCACCTCAACGAATTTTATTATCCAAGGTGAACTACCTACAGGTGTAACAGGTTCTTTCACCACGGGTACAGGTAGTACTCCAACGACTGGTACCTCTACTACTGGAACAGGCACGAGTACCTCTACTACTGGAACAGGTAGTACTCCAACGACTGGTACAAGTACTTCTACCACAGAAACAGGTAGTACTCCAACGACTGGTACAGGTACATCGAGCACTACTAATAGTCAACTCGAAGCCTTGTTAAGTTCAGTAGGAGGAGTTGAAGGTCTCAAAAGCCTATTAATTACTTTAGGTATGGATAGTACGACTATTAACAATTTAGTAACAGGCATCAGCAACGGTGACACCAATGCTTTGAACCAATTACTAGCTATCTTAATGGGTTCATCATCAAGTACCTCTACTACCGGAACAGGAACTAGTACTTCTACCACTGGAACAGGAACCAGTACTTCTACCACCGGAACAGGAACTAGTACTTCTACTACTGGAACAGGAACTAGTACTTCTACCACTGGAGCTAGTACTTCTACTAACTCAAACAGCAATACCACCAGTGCTAGTGCAGTCAAAGTAGATGTACAATTTAATGCCAGTAATGGTGACCGCAATCTTGTGCAATATCGTGATAGCAGCGGGCAATGGCGGAATTTAGATACTAGTGTAACCTTTGGCAGTTTAGAGGCTAAAAATATTCGTCTCTTTAACCAAACCCAAAATACTTACATTGCAGGTGACTCGGCTGGTGCTAAAGTAACAACCGGAGCCAATGGTCAGGTCACTATTAATTTTGAAGATCGCTTCAACTCCAGAGCCTATAATGACAATGACTACAATGATGTGAAAGTCACTATTAACGCTAGTAGTACTGCCCAAACTACTATCAGTACGAGCAACTTCTCTAGCAGCGGATTTGTGAGTTCTAACTCTACCGTGGGTCAAGGTAGCTTTACTACTAATACCACTACAAACACTAGCTCAAACTATGGTTGTTACGGTACTAAGCCCAGCTACTACAATACCTTTACACCCGCAGTAACAACAAATAGCTTCAACAGCTGCTTGAGCTGGAACTGGTGGCGCTAATCTTTGTGTCACACGACTGACCAATAAAATAAAAAGGGGAGATTAGTCTCCCCTTTTTTGCAGGTTTAGGCTGAAGTACTTTAATGTAATAACAAGTAGTCTCACCTCACTGCTAGTAGATTAGCCACTCATCTACTTAAGACTCTAATCGATACTCCGCCGAACGTGCGTGAGCTATTAAGCCCTCACCTCGCGCTAATACTGAGGCAATTTTTCCCAGCGTTTGCGAACCTACCGCCGAGCAATCAATCAATGATGAACGCTTTTGGAAATCATACACACCCAAGGGACTAGAAAAGCGTGCAGTCCGTGAAGTCGGTAAGACGTGATTAGGCCCCGCACAGTAATCCCCTAAGGCTTCAGCTGTATAACGTCCCATGAAAATCGCCCCTGCATGACGGATTTGCGTAGCCATTTCACGCGCATTATCAACTGACAACTCTAAGTGTTCTGGGGCAATATAGTTTGCCACTGCTACCGCTTCCGCCATATCTTTAACCAAAATCAACGCACCACGCCCTTCGAGTGAGGTGTTGATAATGGCTTTACGGGGCATCGTTTCGACGAGCTTATGGATACTAGCTTTGACTTGTTCAATAAAGTTGGCATCAGGGCAAACTAATATGGCTTGAGCATCTTCATCATGCTCAGCCTGTGAGAACAAATCCATCGCAATCCAATCTGGATTAGTCTTGCCATCGCATACCACTAAAATTTCCGAAGGGCCTGCGATCATGTCAATGCCCACGGTGCCATAAACCATACGCTTAGCAGTCGCAACGTAAATATTACCCGGCCCTACGATCTTATCCACAGGTGGAACCGTTTCAGTCCCATACGCTAAAGCTGCAACTGCCTGAGCGCCTCCGATAGCAAATACACGATCTACATTGGCAATGGCTGCCGCTGCCAGTACTAATTCATTCACCTCACCCGCAGGAGTAGGAACTACCATAATCAGCTCTGGCACACCCGAAACCTTGGCAGGAATAGCATTCATCAGTACGGAAGACGGATACGCTGCTTTACCACCGGGAACATATAAGCCAACTCGATCTAGAGGAGTCACTTGCTGCCCCAGCAATGTGCCATCAGGCTCGGTATAGCTCCAAGACTCTAGCTTTTGGTGTTCGGCATACGCTTTAATGCGGCTGGCAGCTTGTTCTAAAGCTGAACGTTGCTCAGCAGGCAAAGTACTTAAAGCTTGTTGCAAACGAGCCTTAGAAATCTCTAATTCCGCCATGCTACTGACTTGCATACGATCAAAACGGTTGGTGTACTCCACCACCGCCGCATCACCCCGCTTACGCACATCTTTTAAAATGCCATTGACTGTGCCAAATACGGCATCATCTGACACACTTTCCCACGCTAATAAGCCTTGTAACTCTTGCCAAAAATTGGCAGAGCTAGAATTTAATTCACGCACTGGTGTCACTGTTTACACTCCTACGTTGACGTACTGCTTGCGCTAATTGCTCTAGTACTTGCTCGGTCGTACCCCAATTAATGGACGCATCGGTAATACTTTGACCATACACTAATTCTTCACGTTTTTTACCGTCCGCTTTTTGATTGCCCTCGACCAAATGGCTTTCGATCATCACTCCAGTAATCGCTTTAGAACCTGAGGCAATTTGCTCGGCTACATTGTTAGCCACTTCAGGTTGGCGACGATAATCTTTGTAGCTATTAGCATGGCTAAAATCGATCATTAAGTAAGGAGGTAAGTTGGCTTTATTTAGCGCCTCTACGGCTGCTTGCACGTTCGCTGCGTCATAATTAGGCTCTTTGCCACCGCGTAAAATCACATGACAGTCATTATTACCGCGTGTTGCAAAAATAGCGGTGCGCCCTTCTTTGGTGACCGATAAGAAGTGATGTGGACGACAAGCCGCACCAATCGCATCTACGGCAATATTCAAATTGCCATAAGTACCATTCTTAAAGCCAATCGGGCAGGAAATTCCTGACGACAATTCACGATGACCTTGGCTTTCTGTAGTACGAGCACCAATCGCCGCCCAACTAATTAAATCGGCAACATATTGCGGACTAATTAAATCCAAGTACTCAGTAGCAGCGGGCATGCCTTGTTTAGCTAAATCGAGCAATAACTGGCGAGCTAAACGTAAACCCTTATTAATATGGAAACTATTATCCAAATCAGGGTCATTAATTAAGCCTTTCCAACCTACGGTAGTGCGGGGCTTTTCAAAGTACACTCGCATAATAATATGTAAGTCTGCTTTGAGCTTTTCACGCAGTACTTTAAGGCGTGATGCGTACTCCAGCGCTGCTTCAATGTCGTGAATGGAGCACGGGCCTACTACGACTAATAAACGATCATCTTGACCGTGAATAATGTCGTGAGCCTCTTGACGAGCTTGAAACACTACATTGGAGGCTTCTTCAGTCAAAGGTAAATCATTTAAAAGATCTACTGGAGCAATTAATTCGTGCATACCTACTATACGCAAGTCATCAGTTAAATATTTCATAGTTATCTCTTTGCTTGCACCGCAGTTTCAATATATTGAATCAGATTCTGAATCCGCTGGTGTTTTAATCTCATTGACGCTTTATTCACAATTAGACGAGAGCTAATATCCGCCATATGTTCTAAAGGCTCTAAACCATTAGCACGTAAGGTATTACCCGTATCGACTAAATCCACAATGCAGTCTGCTAAGCCTACCAAAGGCGCTAACTCCATCGAGCCATAAAGCTTAATAATGTCGACTTGGCGACCTTGTCCCGCAAAATAGTGACGAGCGCAATTCACAAATTTAGTCGCTACTTTTAAATGCTCCTTAGGTAAGGGACGATCCGCAAAACCTGCTACCATTAATTTACAATTAGCGATTTTAAGATCGAGTACTTCATACACATCCTGACCGCCATGCTCCATCAACACATCTTTACCCACCACCCCAATATCAGCTGCACCATATTGCACATAAGTGGGTACATCGGTGGCGCGAATAATCACGATTTTGATGTCATCATGGTTAGTGTCAAGAATTAGCTTGCGACTCGTTTCGGGATCATCCAAAGGCTCAATCCCTGCTGCTTTTAATAGCGGCACCGTATCTTTAAAAATCCGTCCTTTGGATAAAGCAATCGTGAGTTTGTCTTTCATTACTCATTCACTCGCGCAATTTTCGCACCCAACCGTGATAACTTTTCTTCAATGCGCTCATAGCCACGATCAGTGTGATAAATCCGATCGACTAAGGTTTTACCCTGTGCCGCTAAGCCTGCCAGAATCAAACAGGCTGAAGCCCGTAAATCCGTTGCCATCACGGGCGCACCTTTTAAACTGGGCATTCCTGCGACAATCGCTTGATTGCCATCGAGGCGAATATTGGCGCCTAAACGCTTTAATTCTGCGACATGCATCATCCGATTTTCAAAAATCGTCTCAGTAACTACACCAATACCTTGTGAGCAGGCATTCATGGCCATAAATTGCGCCTGCATATCGGTAGGGAACGCAGGATACGGATCGGTACGAATATCAACGGCTTGCAAAGTGCGTCCCCGCATATCGACTTCAATCCAATCCTCACCTGTACTGACTAATGCGCCCGCTTCACGGAATTTTTGCAGTACTGCTCCTAAACTTTCGGGGTCAGCTTTTAAGGCTTTGACTCGACCGCCCGTAATCGCTGCTGCTGCGAGATAAGTACCTGTTTCAATCCGATCAGGTAGCACTGAGTAATCACAACCTTGTAAATGCTCTACCCCTTCCACCGTAATTTTTGAAGTCCCTATGCCGTCAATTTTCGCACCCATTTTGACTAAGCAATTGGCTAAATCCACGACTTCAGGTTCACGCGCTGCATTTTCGAGAATGGTTTTGCCTTCGGCTAGGACGGCTGCCATAAGTAGATTTTCAGTACCTGTGACGCTAACAATGTCCATGACAATATGCGCCCCTTTGAGGCGATCCGCTTTGGCACGAATATAGCCTTCTTCGACTACGATTTTCGCGCCCATTGCCTCTAAGCCCATCAGATGCAGATTAACTGGACGATCACCAATCGCACAGCCCCCCGGCAATGACACTTCAGCCTCACCAAAACGTGCCACCATGGGACCCAATACTAAAATCGATGCCCGCATGGTACGCACTAATTCATAGGGCGCTTTAAATGTGTGAATAGTGGAAGTATCTGTGTGAATATTATTATGTTCGTCAGTTTCCAGAGTAACCCCCATCCCCGCAATGACTGCGGCTAAAGTACTCACATCTTTTAAACGCGGTACATTACGAATGGTCATCGGAGTACTGGCTAGCAGGGTCGCCGCTAAGAGCGGTAGTACCGCATTTTTAGCTCCAGAAATTTCCACCTCGCCATCCAAGGCGACTCCACCTTCAATCAAGAATTTTTGCATTATTTGCTCATCCAGCGTAAGCGCTACGAAAAGGGGCAATCATAACCAAAAATGGCTAGGCTTTCACGATTCTTACAAGGTTAGTAAAGTACTTTACACCTGCCTGTTGGGTGATTCGTGGTATATAAAAATATTAGGGGAGTTTGGGTAATTAGGATTAAGTTAGTTACACTGCGACTAGTGATGTATGAATCATCACCTTGGTATTGTCTTTTGAATGCCACACCACACAAGGATTACTATGAAAAAATTAACACTAAGTACTTTAGTTTGTTTGTGCTGTTTAGCGCCTACTTTACCCGCAAAGCAAGCCAGTGACGCTATTAACCCGCAAATCGCTTCAACTAATCTCAGTAAATCCCTAGTAAAAGCCAAAGACTTTATGGTTGCCTCTGCTAACCCCTATGCGACCCAAGCGGGTATCGATGTACTCGTCAAAGGGGGTTCTGCTATTGATGCAGCTATTGCTGTACAACTCACCCTAGGACTCGTCGAACCTCAATCGTCTGGTTTAGGAGGCGGCGCTTTATTAGTCTATTGGGATAATAAGGAGAAAAAACTAGTCGCCTTAGATGGTCGGGAAACCGCCCCAGAAAAAGCTACCGCTGATATGTTTTTAGATAAAGAGGGTAAACCTCTAGAGTTTATGGATGCCGTAGTGGGTGGCAAATCGGTCGGTACACCGGGCACTGTAAAGCTACTGGAAAATATTCACCAAAAATATGGCAAATTAGCGTGGGCTGAATTATTCCAAACACCTATTGAATTAGCCGAGCAAGGTTTTAAAGTCACCGAACATATGGCAGAGCAAATTGCTAGTTCTGCTGAATCATTACAAAAGTTTCCTGCGACTAAAGCGTATTTCTTTAATGAAAAAAATGAACCTTTACCCGCAGGGTTTGTACGTAATAACCCCGAATACGCCAATACTTTAAAATTGCTTGCCAAAGACGGGGCAAAAGCTTTTTATGAAGGCGAAATTGCGCAAGATATTGTAAAAACCGTTAATGAGGCTGGTGTTAATGCTGGCATTTTAAGTTTAACGGACTTGGCTAAGTATGCGGTTAAAGAACGTGAAGTAGTCTGTATGGAATATAGTGCTCATGATGTATGTGGCATGGGGCCACCGACTTCAGGCGGCATCGCTATTGGGCAAATATTAGGGATTTTGAATCATTTTGATTTAGCTAAAACGGGTTATGAGAGTACGGAAAGCTGGCGTTTAATTGGCGACGCCACTCGCTTAGCCTTTGCTGATCGTAATCGCTATTTAGCAGACAGTGATTTTATTAAAGTACCTACTACTGAATTATTAAATCCTGATTATTTAGAAGAGCGCTCACAAGCATTAACAGCCGGAGAACCTTTAAAATCAGTAGCGCCTGGCGACCCCACTAATAACCCTAATCTCAGCAAAAATTTTGCCGATGATAAAGCCTTAGAGCTACCTTCTACTAGTCATTTTGTCATTGTTGATAAAGCGGGTAATGTCGTTTCTATGACTACCACTATTGAAAATGGCTTTGGCTCCAGATTAATGACTCGTGGGTTTTTATTAAACAATGAATTAACCGACTTCTCTTTTGTAGCCGAAGAAAATGGTTTACCTGTTGCTAATAAAATCGAGCCTAATAAGCGCCCGCGCTCTTCTATGTCACCTACTATTGTCCTAAAAAATAATACGCCTGTTTTGGCGATTGGCTCCCCTGGAGGTAGTAATATTATCTCTTATACTGCTAAAGCTATTATCGGTATAGTTGATTGGAATATGGATGTACAGCAAGCCGTTTCCATGCCGCATATGGTTAATCGCACAGGTGATTATTATTTAGAAAAAGGCACCAAGGCTGAGGAATTTAAACCAAAATTTGAAGCGATGGGTTATACCGTTAAAGTGGATAACCTAAACTCGGGTTTACATGCTATCGCTATTAAACCCGATGGTTTAGAAGGTGGTGCTGATCCACGTCGTGATGGGGTCGTAATGGGGCAATAATTATTATTGCCTAAATAAATGAGTACTTTATTTCGATAAGGGTGAAGTACTCATCAATTGTTTTGCCACAATATAAGTCACAAAACGCCCAACAAAAAAAGCAATAATAACAGGAACAATTAGTTGATAATTAACCCAGTAATCGGCTTGCGCTAACAATAAACTAGGTAGCTCTGCTCGAATTGCCAAATAATATAAGATAACTAACCACACACCTAATAAATCTAACAATACAGCCGTCAAAATACCCCATACTGAAAAATGGGCATTAATCAATAAGCCAAAGCTTAATACTAAGGCTGTTAGAATCATACTGATTACGGCAATTAATTTGTGTCCGGTATACCAATAGTACCAATAGC
>JBDKGX010000040.1:0-20681 GCA_039797965.1 Pseudomonadota bacterium | reverse complement strand
CAGGCTTAGCCAAGACTCGTGCCATTCAAGTACTGGGTCAAGCCATTGAGGGCGATTTTCATCGTGTGCAATTCACACCGGACTTATTACCTGCTGATATTACGGGAACTGAAGTCTTTTACCCCAACGATGGTAGCTTCAAATTTCAAAAAGGCCCTTTGTTTCATAATCTGATTCTAGCGGATGAGATTAATCGTGCTCCCGCTAAGGTGCAATCTGCATTGCTGGAGGCCATGGCAGAACGGCAAATTACTGTAGCGGGGACAACATGGCGTTTGCCAGAGCCGTTTTTGGTGATGGCGACTCAAAACCCGATAGAACAAGAAGGTACTTATCAATTACCCGAAGCGCAATTAGACCGCTTTTTAATGCATGTATTAGTCGATTACCCCAGTGCAGATGAGGAGTACCAAATCCTGCAATTAGCCCGTCAAGAGGCACAAAATCAAACTCGTTTTGATACCAAAACCAAACAAGTACTGGTCACGCAAAGCGATATTTTTGCGGCTCGCCAAGACATTTTAAATGTTTATATGGCGCAAAATGTAGAGCAGTACATAGTGCAGTTGGTGATGGCAACCCGTCGTCCAGGCCCTTATGGTGGTTTATTAAAAAGTAGTATTGCCTTTGGTGCGAGTCCTCGCGCTACGATTGCGTTAGATCGCTGTTCGCGGGCTTATGCGTGGTTAGCGGGTCGAGATTTTGTCAGTCCTGAAGATGTGCAAGCCGTTGCACACGATGTTTTGCGCCATCGTATTATTATGACTTTTGAAGCGGAAGCCGACGGTATGATGCGCCAAGGCTTAGTGACGGAATTACTCAAAGTGGTGGCAGTACCCTAATGCAAGCGGGTGATGGCATTATTTACAGCTCTTTAAACGCGCTGATTCGTTTAAAAGCACAAGTACCCGCTTTGCAACGCGCCAAGCGTTCAGAGGCGAGTACTTCAGGGGGATATCACAGTGTATTTAAAGGGCGTGGTATGGACTTTGCTGAGTCTCGTCCTTATCAAGCGGGTGATGATATTCGGACTATTGATTGGCGAGTGACAGCACGCACAGGCAAGGTGCACACCAAAGTATTTCAAGAAGAGCGCGAGCGACCCGTCATGCTTTGGGTGGATATGCGCCCCGCCATGTACTTTGCGACCCGTAAATGCTTTAAAAGTGTCTTGGCAGCAGAAGTTGCAGCATTATTGGTATGGCAAACCTTGGAGTCAGGTGATCGAATCGGTGGCTTTGTGCAAAGTACTCAGTACTGTACAGAGCTAAAGCCCGAACATACACGAGGGGCAGCCTTACACTTATTACGGCAAATTGCAGATACTACGCAATTACAACCAAGTACTCAGCCGTCATTAACGCTTTTGGATGAAAGTTGGGGGCGCTTACGCCGCGTAGCAACAGCGGGCACTCAAGTACTTATTATCAGTGATTTTAAACAAAGTACTCCGGCTGCCTTACGTCAATTAGCCTTGTTATCTCAACATTGCCAAGTGGGTTTAATCCATATTCAAGACCCCTTCGAGGCTCATATGCCTGCCGCACAAGGCAAATTACGCCTCACCGATGGTCGTCAAAGTGTTTGGGTTTCCTTACAGCAGCGGTTTCGCCAGCGCTATGCCGAAAAAGCGAGTTTACAATTACATCAATTAAAACAATTTACTAGACGTTATGGTATGAGTTTTTTGACACTGTCGACGGAAATGAGTACGACCGAACGTTTGCGCCACCTAGCAGGGGGGATACGATGACTCCCAGTAATCCTGATTTAGCGCTACGCCCGATTCACTTGCCTGACCCGATTAGTTGGTGGCCGCCTGCACTGGGTTGGTTTATCTTGCTAGGGTTGCTGATAGTGGTAATTGGGGTATTAGCTTTTTGGTATTTTAAACGTAAACACAATCAAAATACACTTATTATTCAACAAGCTCTCCACGAATTAGATCAACTGGTGGAGTACTTTGAGCATGATAAACGCCAACTCGTACAACAACTCTCAGCCCTAATTCGTCGAGTGGCTATGCAGTTTTATGGGAGAGATAACACCGCAAGTTTAGCGGGGCAAAGTTGGGCGGAGTTCTTAGAGTCTTCAGGTAAACAAGGCATGTCGGCGGATTTGGCACAAGCCTTAAGTGAAATGCCCTATCGTCCGATTGAGGATGTGAATACTGAGCAATTAGTACTCCAAATTCGCCAATGGATTAGCGCTCAATCTAAACCGCAATACAGGAAATCCCAACATGTATGAACTAATCTGGTGGTGGGCTTTAATTTTATTGCCGTTGCCGGCTTTGGTTTATTGGCGATTACCCCCAACAAATGCTGATAATGCGGTGGCTTTAAAAGTACCTAACTTAAATGAGTTTGATAGTGAAGAGGCTCAAGTACTAGGCACGAGGTCTTATTATTTGAAGTTATTATTAGCAGGTGCGATGTGGGGGGGGGTAGTAGTCGCATTGGCGCGTCCCGTATGGATTGGTGAGCCTGTAACGTTGCCTTTTACAGGTCGTGATCTGATGCTGGCGGTGGATTTGTCCGGCAGTATGCGTGAAGAGGATTTTCAACTCAATGGACGGATGGTAGATCGTTTAACTGCTTTGCAGTACGTGGCGAGTCACTTTATTCAAAAGCGTGAAGGTGATCGTTTGGGATTGATTGTGTTTGCAGATCGGGCTTATCTCCAAGTACCGTTGACCTTTGATACCCTGACCGTGCGGCGTTTACTAATGGAAGCCTTTATTGGTCTAGCAGGCGAGCGTACTGCGATTGGTGATGCAATTGGGTTGGCTTTAAAGCGTTTGAAAGATCATCCTGAAAAAAATCGCGTACTCGTTTTGATGACCGATGGCGCAAATACCGCAGGCTCAGTCAACCCCACCGAAGCCGCTGAAATGGCAGCTAAAGCGGGATTAAAAATTTATACGGTTGGGATTGGCTCAGAAAGTACTAAAGGGATGACCTCTTTTGGGTTTTCCTTAGCAAATCCCTCAGCAGATTTAGATGAAGGTCTATTAAAACAAATCGCGGGCACTACAGGTGGGCAGTACTTTAGGGCGCGAGATACTAAGGAGTTTAGTCATATCTATGCTGAATTAGATCGTCTTGAGCCTATTGAGCAAGCAGGCAAACAATGGCGTCCCCAAAAAGAATTATTCACGTGGCCCTTATGTTTGGCGCTCTTAATGGGAAGTACTTTATTGCTATTGAGACGAGTGGGGTAAGACCATGTGGAGTAATTTTCATTTTTTATATCCGTGGTTTTTGGTATTGCTGCTAGCGTTACCGTTGATAGGGTGGTGGCTGTATTCACCTAAAAAATCACACTGGCAACAATGGGTTGATGCCACATTAGTCCCTTATGTTCTGACTGGAAAAGGTGATAAAGCACAGTACTGGCAACTCAGTGCCTTGGCTTTAGCATGGGTGTTAGGTGTCGTTGCCTTAGCAGGCCCCACATGGCAAAAACGTGATGTGCCCGTATATGAAAATCCCCATGCCTTAGTGATTGCATTGGACTTATCTCTTTCCATGTGGGCTAAAGATGTCGCTCCTGATCGTTTGAGCCAAGCCCGTTTTAAAGTACTCGATATTTTAAACCAGCGTAAAGAAGGGCAAACGGGGTTAATCGTGTTTGCGGGTGATGCTTTTGTGGTGACCCCCTTGACCAGTGATACCGCGACGATAGCTGAGCAAATCAAAAATCTGTCACCCGATATTATGCCCGCCTTGGGCAGTCATCTCTCACCAGCTATTGTTGAAGCGCAACAACTCCTCACTCAAACTAACCTCAAACAAGGGGATATTTTATTAATTACCGATGGGGCAGATGACGTTTCCGAAGCGCAACAGGCCGCCACCCAAGCTCAAGCGGCTGGCTTTACGGTTTCAACGTTAGTGATAGGTACTGAAAAAGGCGCACCTATTCCGATTCCTAATCAGGGCTTTTTAAAAGATCAAACTACGGGCAATACCATAATGGCTGAAGTCAATAAAACGGCGATTACCTCGATTGCCAGTGCTGGGCAAGGTTTAGCCCTAGAGCCTAGTGTTAATGACAATGAGTTGAGTCAATTACAAGCCTTATGGCAACAACATCTACAAGCCCAAGCCCCCGAATTAAAACAGCAACAAGTGGAAATATGGCTGAATGTGGGCTATTGGTTGTTGATTCCCTTGTTACCTTTGGTACTGGGTATTTTTAGGCGTGGTTGGTTAGTCCTGTTATGTGGATTGTTATTAAGTACTCGCCCCGATCCTGTGTTGGCATTTGAGGTGCAAGATTTATTTAAAACGCCCGATCAGCGTGCTATGGAATCAATGCTTAATAAGGATTTTAAAACTGCCGAACAGCAGTTTAAGAACCCTGATTGGAAAGCCGCTGCCGCTTATGAAGGGGGCGCCTGGGAGCAAGCGGCTCATTATTATAAAGATCAAACTTCTAGTGAGGGACGCTATAATTATGCTAACAGCCTAGCAAAACAAGGCAAGCTAGAAGAGGCTATAAAAGCGTATGACCAAGTACTTAAGCAAAACCCTAAATATGAGGATGCGGTTTATAATCGTAAGTTGGTTGAAGAAGCGTTGAAAAAACAACAGCAGCAATCGCAAAAAGATCAGCAAAATCAACAAAAAAAACAGGATCAACAAAACCAATCGTCTAAACAGTCTGGCTCATCCAGTCAACCTAATCAAAACCCGTCCGACTCTAATCAGCAAGGTTCAGGGCAAGATCAGCGCGACCAACCGCCTTCAGCTAAAGATGAGCCAACCGATAAAGACCAAAAGGCAGAGGCTGCTGAACAAAAGCCTGCGGCTAAACGACCAGAAGCTGATAAACCCAACTCGGCTAATCAAGCATCTGACGAACCACCCCCAGAGCCTAGTCGTGAGCAACAACAAGCGACTGAGCAATGGTTAAGACGTATTCCTGATGATCCGGCTGAGTTATGGCGACGTAAATTTTTATACCAATATCAGCAGCGCACACCGCAACAACAAGGTGCAGAATGGTAAAACGGATTATCCTAGGAGCAATACTGCTGTGGAGTACGATGACAAGTACTTGGGCAGCAGTGGACAGTAAAGTTGATCAAACGGAAGTTACGTTGGGTGATCCTATCCAATTAACCATCAGTGCGACCAATAGCACAGGGGTTGCTCCTGACTTATCAGCTTTAAATAAGGATTTTGAAATTGCCTCGACTCGTCAAGAAACCCAGTTTAGTCTAGTCAATGGCAATGGTTCACAGCTATCACGATGGATTTTATCATTGTACCCCCGAAAGTCGGGGAAAATTACCATTCCTGCGTTGCAAGTTGGCTCAGAGTGGACTAAAGCCATTGAGTTAACGATTAATGATGATGCTTCAGCCGCGACTAATCAGGGGCAATCTAATCAACCGATCCAAGCGGCTGATATTGTGGTGGAATTTGAGGCTGAGCCAAAACAAGCGATGGTGCAGCAACAAATGATTCTGACCCAGCGTTTGTTATCGAGTGTACGGTTGGAAAGTAGCCAAGCCTCCTTGACCTTACCTCAAATTGAATCAGGTAAGGGTATTTTGCGTCAGTTAGGATCACCTACTTCACGAGTAGAAAAACGTAATGGTAAACGTTATGAAGTGATTGAGCGTAAATTTGCCCTGATGGCGCAGCAAAGCGGTACTTTGACTATTGGACGCACGATTTTTGATGGCATTATTCCCGATGCAAATCCTAATAATGATCCTTTGGGGCAGTACTTTTCGTTTAGCATGGGTGGTAAAAGTGTTCGGCGGTTTTCCAAGCCTTTTGATATTAATGTTGCTCCTCAAGACCCTACTTACACGGGTAAGTACTGGTTACCTGCCAAAAGCCTAAGTCTCAATGCTTCATGGGATAAGCCCTTAGATAAATTAAAGGCGGGTGAGCCTGTTACCCTCACTATTGCCATTATGGCGGAGGGGTTAGCCTCCGAGCAGTTGCCTGCTTTGGATATCCCAGTACCTGTGGGCATTAAAGCCTATAGTGATCAGCCGACCTTGAATGATCAGGTTAATGACGAGGGGATTATCGGTATTCGCCAAGAAAAATGGGTATTTATTGCCTCAGGTGGGGGCGATTTTACTATTCCAGAAGTGACATTGGATTGGTGGAATACTAAAACTCAACAACAAGAGCTGGCTAGTTTAGAGGCAGCGCCTTTCAAAGTAGGCGGTGAACCCTTAAAGCTAACAGAGCCTGCTCCCACACCCAAAATAGAGCCACCCCAAGCAACCGAGGCTGCAACGGTACAAACCCAAACGCCTACTCAGGTTGAAGCCAAAACACCTTGGTGGTTATGGGGTTTACTAATCAGCTTTGTGGGAGGCGTTATTGCGGTGATTGCTTACCGTCATGGTAAAAAACAAACCAGTACTTCAGCCAATGCCTTACAAGAAAGTCTTAAGCGGGGTAGCTTTAATCATTTAATCCAAGCTTGTGAGCAAAATGATAAACAAGCGGCTCAATTAGGTCTAACCGCATGGGCACGAGATGGTTTAGGGTTGCCCGCGCCGCATTGGGCAAATTTGCGAGCGGTAGCTAGTCCTGAACTACAGTCTGCGATGGATGATTTGGAGCAAGCCTTATACAGCAAAGCGGGGCAAAGTCGAGTTTGGCACGGGGCAACGTTAGCAAAAGCCGTTAAGGATTTTAAACGCCCTGTGTTAAAAGCCAATACCCCCCAAGGTTTGATGCCACTTTATCCCTCTTCTTGAATGCCTGTGAAGTACTTATAGCCCAGTACTTTAAAATCATTAACGAGTACTTGCTTCCTGATTAAAATCGCGCTTAAGTCACCTACTTTTTATTCGGTAGGTGATTTATGTTGGTGGTGTTTTTGGCGATTATGCCGATTTTTATATTGCTGTTGTTGGGCTATGTTGCACTAAAAACCGATTTTATTAGTGCAAGTACTTGGATTCAAATCGAAAAAGCGACGTATTTTGTCTTATTCCCCAGTCTACTGATTCATCAACTGGCGAATGCTACTATTGACTGGGCTCATGCAGGCTATTTGATTGTTTTTGCATTATTGATTCCCATCGTAGGTTCAGTACTAGCCTTTACGGTGCAACATTTTTTAAAACAGGATGGGGCTAGTTTTACCTCAGATTATCAAGGCTCGATTCGTTTCAATACCTACATTGGCTTGGCGTTGATTTTAGCGATATTGCCGAAAGAGGCGGTTTCTTTAGCGGCTATTATTATGGCGATTATGATTCCGTGGATTAATGTGCTGTGTATTTTAGTCTTTGCGCGTTATGCCAAAGGGGTACCGAATACTAAAGCAATTCTCAAACAAATGGCGCGTAACCCGTTAATTATTGGAAGCTTAATCGGATTGATCATTAACCTAAGTACTCTGTCATTACCCAGTGTGGTGAATGAAGTACTTAAGCGTTTAGGCGATATGACCTTACCTTTAGGGCTACTAACCGTGGGGGCAGGTCTCAAATGGCGCTCCTTTAGTGATTATACCCGTAGCCTAGTGAGTACTAGTTTAATCAAGCTGGTGGCTTTGCCGCTATAATTTTAGGCTTAGGATTATTATTAAAGCTCAGTACTTTGATGCTATCCGTAGTGGTGATTATGGCAGCTTTGCCGACTGCCTCCAGTGCTTATATTTTGGCGAGGCAGTTGGGGGGCAATGCGGATTTGATGGCGGCGATTATTACCTTGCAAACCTTAGCGGCTTTATTAACCTTGCCGTTATTATTGTGGCTGTTGACTAGTGGTTGAAGTTTTAGGCTTTTGTGAGTGCAGCAATACTAAGCCTGCCACCGTAATCAATAGACTACCCAATAGTACTCGTTGACTGGGGACATCCTGCCAAATCACAAAGCTCAATAACATGCCCCAGACTAGCTGGCTATATTGCATGCTGCTGATCACAATCGGTGAGCCTTGGTGAAAGGCGGTGACGATCAGCGCGGTCGCCAAGGCATAACATAATCCGCCCGCCAAACTAATGCCGAGAGCACTCACAGGCATAGGCTGAAATTGAAATAAGGTCAATAACCCCGTGACTAAGGTCACTAGGCTTAGGCTGTAAAACGCAAATGCTTGGGGTGTTTCCTGTTCCCGATAGCGCCCGATTAATAAAAAGCTCAACGATTCAATCACTGCACAACTCATTGCTGCCAGCAGTGCCCAATGAAGTTGTCCAAATTGCGGCGATAACATTAAGTACACGCCACCAAACCCCAGTACTAGCACTACTACTGCGAATGAATTAAAAGTGTCCTGTTTAAAAAGCACTGCAAAGATTGTAGTAAACAAGGGCATAGTCAGAATCAGTGTATAAGCCTCGGCTAAAGGTACTTGCCCATAGCTATAAAACGCCAATAAGTCAGCGATTAACACCATAGCAGCCCGTAGTAAATGAATCTGAGGGTGAGAAGTTTTGAGTAAGTCAAAGCGCGGATAAATCCAAACTAATAACCCCAACATAGCAAAGAAACAGTTGAAAAAAGTTACCTGCATGAGGGGATAAGTGTGCAACAGCCATTTAATGCTCAAATCCATCAAGGTAAAGCAAAAAAAAGCGCTTAAAGCTAATAGAGCAGCGTGCATAGGACAAAGTACTCGGTGTTGAAATCATAGCGCTAGTGTGCTGAAGTACTTTAAATAAATAAAACGTAACTTTTTTAAATTAAAATGCAAATTTTTTAAATTATTATGGCAATACCGGCTCACTTACTGGCGCATCTACCGTACTTTGCGGCGGTGGCAGAATTCAATAGTTTTACGTTAGCGGCTGAGTACTTACATGTTTCCACGTCGGCGATTAGCTATCAAATTCGTCAATTAGAGGAAAAACTCAACCTCAGCTTAGTACTGCGTCAATCAGGTAGTAAGTTGTATCTGACTACGGCTGGGCAACAGTTATTTAAAGATTATCAAGTCTTTGAGCAACAATTAGAGCAGGCGTTGGCTCAATTACAACCGAGTACTTTGAGTGGAGTACTCGCTATTACTGCCCCCGTAGATTTTGCTAGTCGGGTAATGCCTTATGTATTGGCAGAATTAAAAGTACTGGCGCCACAACTGACGGTGCATTTGGAGGTGAGTGATACGGTGCGCGACGTAATAGCAGAGGGCTTTGATATTGCCATTCGCTCAGAGCGTAATGATAGACGTTTGGAATATGGGGTATTCACTCAAGCCGCGAAGTCGGTGGTGGCAAGCCCTGAGTACTTGGCAACGCAGGGTATGCCACATGATTTGAGGATGCTAAGTACTCATACCTTATTAATCCGTGGTGTAGGACAAACGACTAGCTGGCAACAGTTGTTAGCTTTACAGAATTTAGAATGGAGTGAGTACTTTAAAACGATAGTATTGGGTAATTCATTTGCATTGGAGCAAGGTGCAAAGGCGGGGTTAGGATTAGCGATACTGGCAGATTTTGTAGTGATGGATGCTGTTAAGCGAGGTGAATTAGTACGAGTATTGACGGATTTAACCGAGCAACTCAGTACTACATTTTATTTAGCTTTTGCACCTACCCCACAAGCACAAGTGTATGTGAAAGTACTACAACAGGCTTTAGAGCGAGTATTGGGGAAGGGGTAGCAATTTATTACCATACAGAGGTAGTCGGCAGCTATCTTACTACTTTTTGGAGCAATATTTTGTTCGAGGCTATCAACAGTAGAGGGTTAGTGGAAGACATTTACGAACGTGTAGAAAGCTCTGGTAGGGTTAATGGACTACTCGCAAAAAATGAAGTAGAAATCAGCGAAATTTAGCCCGAAATTTTCGTGAAAAGCGCGGAAGATTCGGCATTTGTTACACCTTAATGACGGTGAATCTGGTATACTACACGGCTTCTCTTAACAGCGATTAGAAATATAATATGGCCGATTTTGCCAAGGAAGTCCTCCCTATTAATCTCGAAGACGAGATGCGTCAGTCGTATCTCGATTATGCCATGAGTGTAATCGTAGGTCGTGCGTTGCCGGATGTGCGCGACGGTCTAAAACCCGTTCACCGCCGTGTGCTGTTTGCCATGAGTGAACTCGGTAATGATTGGAACAAACCCTACAAAAAATCCGCGCGTGTCGTGGGTGACGTTATCGGTAAATATCATCCACACAGTGATGTCGCCGTTTACGATACAGTGGTACGGATGGCGCAGCCATTTTCGTTACGCTACATGCTTGCCGATGGTCAAGGTAACTTTGGTTCGGTGGATGGCGATGCACCTGCCGCCATGCGTTATACCGAAATACGTATGTCCAAAATTGCTCACGAACTACTCGCCGATCTTGATAAAGAAACCGTTGATTTTGGTCCCAACTATGATGGATCAGAGCGTGAGCCTTTAGTATTTCCTACCCGTGTGCCTAACCTTTTAGTCAATGGTTCATCGGGTATTGCGGTCGGGATGGCGACTAATATTCCTCCTCACAATATTAATGAAGTTATTAATGCGAGTTTAGCGCTAGCGAATAATCCTGATTTAGAAGTCAGTGATTTAATGGAATTCTTACCAGGGCCTGATTTTCCAACAGCAGGTATTATTAATGGTGCACGAGGAATTCATGAAGCTTATCATACAGGGCGGGGGCGGATTTATATTCGTGCTCGTGCGGAAATAGAAGTTCATGAAAAAACTAATCGTGAAACTATTATCGTCCATGAGTTACCCTACCAAGTAAATAAAGCTCGATTAATTGAAAGAATTGCCGAATTAGTTAAAGATAAAAAAATCGAAGGCATTTCCGAATTACGCGACGAGTCTGATAAAGACGGTATGCGGATGGTAATTGAGATTAAGCGCGGCGAATCAGGCGAAGTCGTTCTCAATAATTTATACAAGCAAACCCAAATGCAAAGTGTATTTGGGATTAATATGGTGGCATTGGTTAATGGTCAACCTAAGCTACTTAATCTTAAGCAAATTATTGAAGCCTTCCTTCGTCATCGCCGTGAAGTTGTTACTCGCCGGACTATTTTTAATTTACGTAAAGCCCGTGAAAGAGCGCATATATTAGAAGGCTTAGCGATTGCGATTGCTAATATTGATGAGATTATTACGCTCATTAAAACGTCTGCAAATCCTGCCGATGCCAAAGTCGCTTTAATGGCAAAAGGCTGGCAATTAGGTGTAGTGCAAACCATGCTCGAAAGATCGGCGGGTGTTACTAAACCGGATAATTTATTAGCTGAATTAGGTTTGCATGATAATTTATATTGGTTATCCGAAGCTCAAGCTCAAGCAATTTTAGAATTACGGTTACATCGTTTAACCGGATTAGAACAAGATAAAATACTTGCTGAGTATCAAGAGTTAATTCATCGCATTAATGACTTCTTAGAAATATTAAGTAATCCTGATCGTTTATTACAAGTCATTCGTGAAGAGTTACTCGAAATTCAAAATAACTATGGTGATAAGCGTCGTACTGAAATTCAAACAGTAGCTGAGGATTTAAGTTTAGAAGACTTGATTACTGAAGAAGATGTCGTTGTTACGTTATCACATGAAGGTTATGCCAAAGCTCAAGCGATCGATACGTATCGAGCGCAACGCCGAGGAGGGCGCGGCAAAACAGCCACCTCTATGAAAGAGGAAGATTTCATAGAAAAGCTGTTTGTGGCGAGTACTCATGACACGATTTTATGCTTCTCCAGTCGTGGTCGTATGTATTGGCTCAAGGTGTATCAATTACCGATTGGCAGTCGAACCTCACGCGGTAAACCCATGGTGAATTTATTACCGTTGGAGGAAGGTGAGCGTATTCAAGCGGTATTACCGATCCGCCATTATGCCGAAGATGCGTATGTGTTTATGGCAACCACCAATGGCACAGTCAAGAAAACGGCATTAAAAGCCTTCTCTAATCCACGCGCGGCTGGGATTATTGCGCTGGATTTGCGTGATGGCGATCAATTAGTCGACGTTGCTTTGACCAATGGCAGTAACGAGGTCATGCTCTTTACCAATGAAGGCAAAGCGATTCGTTTCCCTGAGGGCGATGTGCGTGCAGTAGGTCGGCAAGCAGCGGGCGTGCGTGGTATTCGTTTAGAAGAAGGTAATGCGGTCAATGCACTGATTATCTTAGGTGAAGGCGATATTCTAACGGCTACCGAAAATGGTTATGGTAAACGGACTCGAGTGGATGAGTTCACCCCACAATCCCGAGGGGGGCAGGGTGTGATTTCGATCCAAACCTCCGAGCGTAATGGTCGCGCGATTGGGGCCGTACAAGTCAAAACTGATAGCGATATTATGCTTATCAGTGATGGGGGTACTTTAGTACGGACACCCGTTAGCCAAATTTCAGTAGTTGGGCGCAATACTCAAGGGGTGACTTTAATTCGTATGGCTGAGGGTGAAAAATTGGTGCAATTAGCCCCAATTATGAGTGATGAGAATCTACCCGAAAGTACTCATGTTGAAAGTACTCCTGCCCATGATCTTGATTTAGGCGATTCAGCACTTGAGGCTGACGTTAATACAGTAAATCCGGTTGAGGATGAAGCATAATGACCGAAGTTTATAATTTTAGCCCAGGCCCTGCGGTGATGCCGCGTGAAGTACTTGAGCAAGCACAATCTGAAATGTTGGATTGGAAAGGTTCGGGTATGTCGGTGATGGAAATGAGTCACCGCGAAGCTAATTTTATGTCGATTGCGAATCAAGCTGAAGCCGATTTACGTGAGTTAATGGGCATTCCTAGTCATTATAAAGTACTGTTTCTGCAAGGGGGAGCGCACATGCAATTTGCCATGGCGCCGCTCAATTTATTGCGTGATAAAACCAGTATGGATTATTTGGATACAGGGGATTGGTCTGCTAAAGGTATTCAAGAGGCACAACGATTTGGCAAGGTCAACGTCGTCGCCTCTACCAAGACGGGGGGTTATACCACTATTCCAGAACACAATACTTGGAATCTTGACCCTAACGCCGCGTTTTTCCATTACACCACGAATGAGACGATTCGCGGTGTGCAGTTTAAAGATATTCCAGACGTGGGTGATGTGCCTCTGGTGGCGGATATGTCATCGGATATTTTATCGCATCCGATTGATGTGAGTCGTTTTGGGCTGATTTATGCGGGTGCACAAAAAAATATTGGCCCTGCAGGTATTACAGTCGTCATTATACGCGAAGACTTGTTGGGACATGCCGCACCTAATACGCCCACTATGCTTGACTACAAAATTTATGCTGATAATGAGTCGATGTATAACACTCCACCGACTTATGCGTGGTACTTATCAGGTTTGGTATTTAAGTGGTTGAAGCGCAAAGGTGGTTTACAAGCCATGGCTGATTTTAATCAGCTCAAAGCTCAAGTACTTTATGATGTGATTGATGCTTCGAGCTTTTATATTTGCCCTGTCGATAAACGTTATCGCTCGACCATGAATGTACCGTTTACTTTGGTTAAACCCGAGTTAGATAAAGTATTTTTAGTAGAGGCCGCTAATCAAGGATTAATGTCTTTGAAAGGTCATCGCTCAGTCGGCGGGATGCGGGCGAGTATTTATAACGCGATGTCGATTGAGGGTGTGATGGCACTCGCTGAGTTCATGCGTGAGTTTGAACGAGTACATGGTTAGGTGATAAAGCTCTATCCGTAGTCAGGTATTTCTTCCGCAGTCGCTGTGAATACGTCCATGTACGCTACAAGTTGGCATCCATGCCAACAAGACTGCTCCAGAAAAACCTGACTACGGATAGTCAGCAGTTCGTGATAAGTAGATAGGTTTAGTTGAGGAATAGTGGAGTGAGCCAAACGGTCAATGCTGATTTATCAAGTTTGCGAGAGCGAATTGATGCGCTGGATACGCAATTATTAGAGTTATTAACCGAGCGTGCTAAATGTGCTGAAGCGGTAGCTCATGCCAAGTTAGCGACGGATCCTGATGCGGTATTTTATCGCCCAGAGCGCGAAGCACAGATTCTGCGGCGCATGGTATCACTGAATACAGGGCCTTTGCGGAATGAGCAAGTCACTCATTTATACCGTGAAATTATTTCAGCGTGTTTGTCCCTAGAAGAGTCCATGACTATTGCCTATCTGGGACCTGAGGGGACGTTTACTCAAGAGGCTACCCGTAAACATTTTGGTAATACGATTGGTTTATTATCCTGTGACTCGATTGCTCAAGTGTTTCGTGAAGTGGAAACTTATCGAGTCCGATATGGGGTAGTACCGATTGAGAATTCTACTGAAGGCATTGTGTCGCACACGCTAGATGTATTGGTCAATTCGCCTTTGCGGATTTGTGGTGAAGTGGTACTGCGTATTCATCAAAATCTATTGTGCAACGATGACAATTGGCAACAAGTGACTAAAGTCTATTCTCATGCCCAATCACTAGCACAATGTCGTTATTGGCTCGATAAAAATCTGCCTCATGCTGAGCGCATTGCTTGTAGTAGTAATGCCGAAGCGGCGCGTAAGGCGGCCTCTGAATCTAGTGCTGCCGCGATTGGTAGTGTGCAAGCCGCACCGATTTATGGTTTGCAAGTCGTTCAAACTTCGATTGAAGACAATACTAATAACACCACGCGCTTTTTGGTCGTGGGTCATCAAGATGTGGGGCAAAGTGGGCAGGACAAAACCTCTCTTTTGCTATCCATGCCTAATCGCCCCGGTTCGCTTTATAATTTGCTCAAACCTTTTGCTGAGTTTGGCATTGATATGACACGGATCGAGTCACGTCCGGCACGTAGTAATAATTGGGAGTACTTGTTCTTTGTCGACATTCGTGGACACGTCAAAGACACTCCTATTCAAAATGCACTACAAACCTTGCAAGGTCAGGTCGATTTAGTGCGAGTATTGGGCTCTTATCCCGTAGCGGTAATGTAAAAAATGACAACTAATTTTCGTGATCAAGCCGTCAGTGGCGTACAAAAACTTCAACCCTATCAACCCGGTAAACCTGTTGAAGAGTTAGAACGTGAGCTAGGCATTAGCAATATTATTAAACTCGCCTCGAATGAAAACCCCTTAGGCATCAGCCCAAAAGCCTTAGCCGCTATGCAAAAAGGTTTAACCGAATTAGCTATATATCCGGATGGCTCTGGCTTTAATCTCAAACAAGCGATTGCTAATAAGTTTGGGGTAAGTACTTCGCAAATTACCTTAGGTAATGGCTCGAATGATATTTTAGAGCTGATCACACGGGCGTATTTAGAACCCAGTCGAGGCGTGGTGATTTCTGAGCATGCGTTTGCAGTGTATTACATTAGTTCGCAAGCAGTCGGGGCGCAATTACAAATTGCCAAAGCGAATCCCGCAACGGATGCCATGCCTTACGGGCACCATCTGCAAAATTTGCTCCATGCGATTCAGGACAATACCGCCGTACTGTTTTTAGCGAATCCTAATAATCCTACAGGGACTTGGTTTAATAGTGCCGAGCTTTATAGCTTTCTAAAACAAGTACCGGAAAAAGTACTCGTTGTTTTAGACGAAGCCTATACCGAGTATGTGACTGACCCTGATTTTCCCGATGCTTTGCCGTGGCTAAAAGAGTTTTCAAATCTAGTCATTACGCGCACCTTTTCCAAGATTTATGGTATGGCGGCGCTACGAGTCGGTTATGCACTGTCTAGCCCTGAAATTGCCGATATTTTAAATCGTGTCCGTCAACCGTTTAATGTCAACTCACTAGCCTTATTAGCGGCAGAAGCAGCACTAAGCGATGACGCGCATTTGCAAAACAGTAAAGACACTAATACCCAAGGCTTACAACAATGGCAAGCTGCCTGTGCTGAAAAGGGTTGGAAGTACATTCCGACTCAAGGCAATTTCATTACGATTGATTGTAAGCGTAGCGGGGTAGAGGTGTTTAATGCGTTATTACGTGAAGGCGTCATTGTGCGCCCGATTGCCAATTACGGTATGCCAAATTTTATTCGCATCACTATAGGTACGCCTGAGCAAAATACTCGTTGTATTGCTGCCTTGGCTAAGGTACTCGCGGCATGATCGAACGCTTAGTAATCGCTGGAGTGGGGCTAATCGGCGGTTCATTAGCGTTGGCTCTGAAAGAAAAAAACTACTGTAAAGAAATTATCGGTTTAGGGCGTGATGAGGCATCATTGCGCCATGCAGTTGATTTGGGGGTGATTGACCGCTTTAGCACTGACCCAAAAGTAGCGCTAGAAGGGGCGGAGGTAGTACTCCTTGCAGTACCTATGCAAGCAATGTTGCCCGTACTCAAAAGTATGAAACCGTATTTACCCGAACACGCTATTTTGACCGATGCAGGTAGTACTAAGCAGAGTGTGATTGCCGAGGTAGAGCAAGTATTGGGTGAAAACTTTGCTCGCTTTGTACCCGGTCATCCGATTGCAGGACGGGAAAAAAGTGGGGTAGATGCAGCACTTGCGAGTCTATATGAAGGGCGGAGGGTGATTTTAACACCGACCCCTTATACTGACCCTCAAGCATTGCAAACCGTTGAGCAACTGTGGCAAGTCACAGGTGCCAGAGTTGAACACATGTCGCCTGACTTGCATGATCAAGTACTGGCGGCGACTAGCCATTTACCGCATGTGGTAGCCTTTGCGGTAGTTGATACGCTATTAAAATTGCCCGATCATGATGATATTTTGCGTTATGCAGGGGGTGGTTTTAGAGACTCAACGCGGATTGCCTCCAGCGATCCCACCATGTGGCGTGATATTTGTTTGACTAATACTGATGCGATTGTCGAAGTCGTTGAGGCGTTACGCGAAAACTTAGCGGAGTTTGTGGCGATGATGCGCGAACGAGATAGTGAGGGCTTGCATAATCGTATGAATCAAGTGAAGCAAGCGCGAGATGCGTATATTTCTAAATACGATGCGCGTTAATGAAGTACTTTAAACAGGGCAATTGTTCAGCATTGCCCTAACTTAGGATGAGAGTTGCCGTGTGATCAGCAAGTACTCTGACAACTATTGGCTGTAGAAGGGCTAGAGCCATAATGCTCATAAATGAGCTGATCTTTACTGATATTAAATTTCGCTGCGACTTCCGCTATTTTCTCAATCAAACCATTTGAACCACAAATATAAATATCGGGTGTCGTTTGAGTACTTTGCATCAGTCCCTTAAAGGCTTCCACCACCGAGCCTTGGAAACCTTGCCATGTGGGTGAGGCTTCTTGTACACAAATTTGGTAGTGCACATTGGGGTAGTCTGCGGCTAAGGTAGCAATCTCTGATTGGTAAAACACTTCTTCTTCACGCCAGACCCCAAATAACAAATGTACTTCATGCGGCTCTTGCCATTCTGCCATCCGCCGCAACATGGACAGGACTGAGGCTAAACCACAGCCGCCTGCTATAAAGTAGCGCGGACGTAAACCACGATCCTGTAAGGTAAAAGTACCACTCGCGCCTTGCAGGGTGAGCACATCCCCTACTTGAGCGGTTTCAGTAAGGTACTGCGCAAATTGACCGTGCGAGCGCAGTTTAATTAATAGCTCCAGCACGCCATCCCAATTAGGCGCATTAGCCAGCGAGTAGGCGCGTTTAACCTCGGTATCAGGAATCCAGAGTTCAATGTACTGCCCCGGCTCAAATTCAAGGCTGAGATTACCGGCATCGTCTTCAAGCAATTGCAATTTGAGCTGCAACGTATCAGGAGTGAGGTAGTTTTTCTCTATTAGCGTGGCTTGACGTATCGGGAGCGGTTGCTGGCGTACCTGCCCGACGTCATAAGGCAATACCACTTGCAAATCACTGCGGGGATAAGTACGGCATAAGAGTACTTGCTCGGTATGAGCAATACTTTTGGCTATATCGGGGGCAATATCTTGCACATATTGCCCCTGTTTAGCCGTACCGATACAGGCTGCACAGCTTCCTGATCGACATTGACTAATTAAGTACAGCTCTGCTCGTTCAGCTGCACTGACAATATCCTCACCCTCGCTACAACTAAATTGCAGTACTTGCTCATCACGGGTCACTAATTGAATCTGAAATTCCTGCATCATTGACCCCATTACGCTGCGTGAGCTAAAGCCGTTTTTAAATCTGCTTCGGGCGTGTTATTCACTCGAATATCAAAGCGTTCTTGCAGTACCGCTAATAAGTTCGGGGTGAGGAACACAGGGAGTGTAGGGCCTAAATGAATACCTTTGACACCCACCGCTAACAGTGACAATAAAACCGCCGTGGCTTTTTGCTCAAACCATGAAATCATCAGTGATAACGGCAAGTCATTGACACCACAACCGAATGCTCCCGCTAGAGCTCCTGCAATTTTCAGTGCCGAATGCGCATCATTACATTGTCCCAAATCAAGCAAGCGAGGAATACCCCCGATATTGCCAAAATCATGTTGGTTAAAACGATATTTGGCACAACCTAAGGTGAGCACTACGGTATTATCGGGAGTACTTTGTGCTAGCTCGGTGTAGTAATTACGACCGGGCTTAGCCCCATCACAGCCGCCAATCACGAAAAAGTGTTGAATCGCTCCAGCTTTTACGCCTTCGATTACTTTATCGGCAACACTTAAGACTGTGTGATGACCAAACCCAGTCGTAATAGACTTTTCAGGCGCATTTTCTTTAAAACCGGGGAGTGCCTTAGCCGCCTGAATGACCATTTTATAGTCATTGTTATCAATATGACGGACACCTGCCCAACCGACGGGGCCTACGGTAAAAATGCGCTGTTTATAGCTTTTATCGGGCTCGATTAGACAGTTTGAAGTTAAGACAATCGGGCCTGGAAATTCGGCAAATTCGGTTTGTTGGTTTTGCCATGCCGTACCGTAATTACCGACTAAGTGTGGATAGCGTTTTAAGCCCGGATAGGCATGGGCGGGCAACATTTCGCCATGTGTGTAAATATTTACGCCACTATCTTTAGTCTGCTCTAAAAGTTGTGCCAAATCATGGAGGTCATGACCACTCACTAAAATCGCTTTACCCGCCACAGGACTGACACGAACTTGAGTAATAGTTTGATTACCAAAAGTTTCATTATTGGCGCGGTCAAGCAACTCCATAACGCGCAGATTGATTTCACCGACTGCTAATGATTGAGCCAGCAGCTCATCAATCTCCACCGGATCAGTACCTAAATAAGCGAGGGCTTTTTCAATATCTGCATCAATGTCGGCATCACGAAAACCTAAAGTACGAGCGTGGTGCGAATAGGCACAAACCCCTTTTAAGCCGTACAAAATCAACATGCGCAAACCAATAACATCAGCCCCGACGACGGCTTGATCACGGTTAACGGCTGCAACAGGTTGTTGTTTTAGTAACTCTTCCATCGTACTAGCGGGTTGGAATGAAGCTGCGGCTACTAAATCCACACTGGCTAAATTACTAGTGGCTAATTGAGCTTTTAAGGTGTCGCGCCATTTGGCGGCTTGTTGGATGAGGTTTACAAAGCGCGTGGCATTAAAATTCACATTAGTTAAGGTGGTGAACATGCCATATTGGATAAAGTCATCTAGTCCTTGTTCAGTAATGCCAACATTACGTGCCAACTGAGCATAATCGGCTAGCCCTAAAATTTGATAAATTAAAATATCTTGCAAATCTGAAGTGCCAGCTTCTTTACCACAATTGCCTTTTAAAGACGCACAGCCCAGTACTTCATCATTACGTTGGGTTTGTTCACACTGATAGCAAAACATGTTCAGTCCTAATTCTTTCTAATATGCCAATAGGATAAGAAAAAGCGTGAACGAGCTGCCTTGACCTAGATCAAGCACTAATTTGTTATACTCAACTGATCAGTCAGGATAGATAGAGATCAATAGATGGAAGTATTGTTACGGGGTGCGCCCCTATTTAATAGTTTTACAGATGCCGATTTGGCACCTATCAGTGCAGCATCACGGCTAGTGAGCTTAAAGTTGGGTACTTTATTATTTCGTGAGCGCGATCCTTCTCAGCATTTTTTTTTGGTGATAAAAGGCAGTATGCGTTTGTATCGTCTAACGCCAGAAGGTAAGGAAAAAGTAATTGAGATTATTAGCCAAGGACAAACCTTTGCAGAAGCTGTAGCACTATTGAATAAGCCTTATCCCGTCTATGCCTCAGCCTTAGAGCCAACAGAGTTAATCGCCATCCCTTCCCAAGTACTACGTGATCAAGTACTCGTGAATCAGGAGTTAGCTTTTAAAATGTTAGCTAGCCTCAGTTTACGTATTCACGGTTTTTTAAATGATATTCACACTTTGAGTCTCGCCACCGCACAACAAAAAGTGGCGGGATATTTATTAGCATTTTTAGAACAGTCAGAGGATGAGCAAACTATTCGCTTACCTGCGACTAAGGCTATGATTGCTTCACGACTAGGATTACAACCCGAAACTTTTTCACGAGTACTGTCTAAAATGAAGGAGCAGGGTGTGATCCAAGAGGATAAAAATCAAATTTTGATTTTGTCTTCTAGTGCGCTAAAACAATTGCGGGATACGGCATAAGGTACGGATTATTTTATGTTTTTTAGAATAAAGTTCAGTGGAGCGGGTGAAGGGAATCGAACCCTCGTATGCAGCTTGGGAAGCTGCCGTTCTACCATTGAACTACACCCGCGGATGGCGCGTAGTGTACCGTGGGACGGCAGAGCATGGCGGTCGCCGCGTGCATGCGACAATCGCGGCCATGGAAACCATCGTCGTCAACGGCGATCCGCGCCCCCTGCCGTCGCCGGCCACCGTGTCG
>JBDKGX010000039.1:0-21406 GCA_039797965.1 Pseudomonadota bacterium | reverse complement strand
TTGACACTACCCAACTTCCCGCATATACATGCTAGATGCAGAGGAGTATTACCTAAATCCCCCTTAATGTCTAAGTAAACGCCGTATTTAATGAAAGCTTTCAGATCATCGAGATTGCCCATGCGTGCAGCAATATGTAGTGGTGTATCATCAATATATCCATGATCAAGAGGTGTGGTAACTTTTAACCCTAAAAACTCTGGGTGAGCTTCATACTTTTTTAAAATATCTTCTATATTCATTTAATTACACCATTTATTAGTACACTTTTTCTGATGTTCTTTTATAAGATTTTCTAGCCTATTCCGCCATGTTTGAATTTTTTCGCTATGTCTACCTGGCAACCACTTTGCATCCCAACCCTCATAGATTTTAATACATTGCTTTGCATGATTAATTTTATTGGATAGATCTGCACAATCATTACCGCTTGATTCTGGTGGAGTATCACAGAATTTTTTCTACATCGTACTCCTTTTGTCTGTCCTCTTCTTTACTACTTTCACTCTGATTACTCATCTCATAAATCAGTATACCCAACCCAACTCCATTAAGAGCAGATTCAATGCCAGCACTAATTCCGAGTCCAACTCCATAACCAATTTCTCCAGCTACTAATGGATTTAAACCATACCTATCAATAAAATTAATCGGATTTTGATCTACATATCCAAAAGTATTTAATCCCCCCTCTAATCCAATCGGGTCACTACTAATATAACGCCCTAACACCGGATCATAATACCGATTCCAGTTATAATGTAACTTCGATTCGGCATCATAATATTGTCCGGGGAAACGCAAATTAATAATGGTAGCTTTTCCATCACCGTCAGGATCTTGCATAGGAATAGCCGTACCAAATGCATCCGACTCCCAACGCCATACCACCTTTTTATTCAGATCAACCGTAATACGTGGTATACCTAAATGATCAGAATGGATATAAAGTACTTGTTATTTTTATTAGTAATAATAGAAAATCCTAGTAAAGAGAAAAAGTTGCTAATGCGATTTTTAATATTGATTATGTAATTTTTTTCTCTGTATCTATAACAACAATATTAATCATATCAAGTCAAAGGAGCTGATGAAATTCTTACACTCAATAAAGCTCAAGTAATACTTATCATCAGTAGAAATATCTAATTTTACAAAATCAACTAAGAGTTGGCAATCTACTAAAGAAAACTCTTTTATTAAGTTAAATATTTCTATAGAAAATCTCTCAATGTAAATTTCTTTTATAAATACTGCTTTTTTTGTAAAAACTTCTGATTCAAATGTGTCAAAATAATATAAATTATCTTGATATGCTTTAAACTGCTCACATAAAATCTTCTTAAATAACTCAAAGCTATTCAGTTTTATTGAATCTAAATTTCTATTTTTTAGATATTTAATAGCAGAATTAAATGAATCAAAGCTCCCTAGATAGGCCAATTCTTCACAAGAAGGCTCATCTATACTCTTAGAGTATAACTTTAGATAACCGGTACTTAGGTCTATGTTAAAAATAATAGTTTTAGATGTTGTGCATAAAGAATACATTAATATTTCATCCTGACTAGCTAACTTATTTTATGTTAGCTAGTTATTTTAATTCGACATCGTAATATTGTCCGGGGAAACGCAAATTAATAAGAGTGGCTTGCCCATCGCCATCAGGATCTTGCATAGGAATAGTCGTACCAAATGCATCCGACTCCCAACGCCATACCACTTTTTTATTCAGATCATTTGTACTGGGTACACAAGCATAAGAATTAGCGCTATGACTTAAGCAGTTACTATTATCATCATAGGAAACAGTTTGGGCAGTAGGACTATCTCCCCTAAAGTACTTACAATAACACCGACACTTCAATAGTCTCCAAGTTCTCACTCAACTGAGCACTAAAATGCCTTCTTAAAAATATCGACAAAAACTTTAAATATCGATATTTTTGGAGTATGCTTGATTCAACAACACATGGGGAGGAGCCCATCCATGCAAGAGATCAAGCATTTCATTAATGGTGAGTTTGTTAGTTCAAGCTCAGGTAAAACATTCGCTAATATCAATCCCGCTACTAATCAGCAAATCGGCATCGTCCACGAAGCGGGTAAATCCGAAGTCGATCAAGCTGTTGCCGCTGCCAAAGCCGCGCTCAAAGGCCCTTGGGGTAACATGCCAGTCGCGGAACGTATGGCTATCCTACACAAAGTCGCCGATGGTATTAATGCTCGCTTTGATGAGTTCCTTGAAGCTGAGTGTCTCGACACAGGCAAACCCAAATCCCTCGCCTCTCATATTGATATCCCACGTGGGGCAGCTAACTTTAAAGTGTTTGCGGACTTATTTAAAAATGTTCCCACTGAAAGTTTTATGCTCGATACACCCGATGGCAAAGGCGCTTTAAATTATGCAGTGCGTCGCCCTAAAGGTGTGATTGCAGTCATTAGCCCTTGGAATCTACCGTTATTATTAATGACTTGGAAAGTAGGCCCTGCGTTGGCTTGCGGTAATACCGTCGTAGTAAAACCCTCTGAAGAAACCCCTCGTACCACTACCCTACTGGGCGAAGTGATGAATGCCGCTGGTGTACCTAAAGGCGTTTATAACGTCGTACACGGTTTTGGTCCTAATTCAGCGGGTGAATTTTTAACGACCCACCCTGATGTGGATGGCATTACCTTCACGGGTGAAACTCGCACAGGTGCGGCGATTGTTAAAGCCAGCGCTGATCACATTCGTCATGTGTCATTTGAACTCGGTGGTAAAAACCCAGCCGTTGTCTTTGCAGATTGCGATATGGATAAAGCCATTGAAGGAACCATGCGCTCCGTATTCGCTAACTGCGGTCAAGTATGTTTAGGTACTGAGCGCGTATATGTCGAACGCCCAATTTTTGATGAATTCCTCAAGCGCTTAAAAGCCAGTGCTGAAAGTATGCAACTTGGTGCTTGGGATGATGCGTGTACTTCAATGGGACCACTCATTAGTAAAGAGCATCAAAACAAAGTGCTCTCCTATTATCAAAAAGCTAAAGATGAGGGCGCTACCATTGTTACAGGTGGCGGCATACCTACTATGCAAGGCGCTTTAGCCGATGGTAACTGGGTGCAACCTACCATTTGGACAGGTTTGCCTGAAACGGCCTCGGTAGTCAAAGACGAAGTGTTTGGCCCTTGCTGTCATGTACAGCCGTTTGACTCTGAAGAGGAAGTAATAGCCCTCGCAAACGATACGAAATACGGCTTAGCAGCGGCGATTTGGACTGAAAATGTAACCCGTGCGCATCGCGTTGCCGCACAAATGGAAGCTGGCATTGTTTGGGTGAATTCATGGTTCTTACGTGATTTGCGCACTCCTTTTGGCGGTATGAAGCACTCAGGGATTGGACGTGAAGGCGGTGTACACTCCTTAGAGTTTTATACTGAATTGCAAAACATTTGCGTCAAATTATAAGGAAGTACTCATGCTACAAGATTCGCAAATTAGTGCTTACGCCGACGAGCTTTATAACGCCCTGCGTCAGCGACAAATGATTCAGCCGTTTAGTGAGCGCACCCCTGAAATGACGATTGAAGATGCCTATGCTGTCTCCAATCTACTCCTAGACAAACGTATTAAACTCGATGGCGAAAAAGTCATTGGTAAAAAAATCGGCGTGACCAGTCAAGCTGTCATGAAAATGCTCAATGTCTACCAACCCGACTTTGGTTATCTCACGGATGCTATGGTGGTGGACGAAAGCGAAGCCTTATCGGTTAGTACCAAAATGATTCAGCCGCGAGCTGAAGGTGAAATCGCCTTTGTACTCAAGCACGACTTGATGGGACCTGGTGTCACTGCTTCTGACGTACTGCGGGCTACTGACTTTGTGGTGCCTTGCTTTGAAATTGTCGACTCACGTATTAAAGATTGGAAAATCAAAATCCAAGATACCGTTGCCGATAACGCTTCCTGTGGTTATTTCCTCTTAGGCTCACAAGCCGCTGACCCACGCAAAGTTGACTTATCCACTTGCGGTATGGTGATGGAAATGAATGGTCAAGTCGTCGCAACCGGTGCAGGTGCGGCGGCTCTAGGCTCCTCACCGATTAGCTGTGTGGTGTGGCTAGCGAATACATTAGGTCGTTTTGGTGTGCCTTTAAAGGCAGGTGAAGTGATTTTATCCGGTGCTTTAGTGCCACTCCAACCTGTCAAAGCGGGTGATTATATGAGTGTCAGTATTGGCGGAATCGGTCGCACCGCAGTGCGCTTTGAGTAAGGAGGAGATTATTATGGCAAAAATTCGTTGTGCACTGATTGGCCCTGGCAATATCGGCACAGACTTACTGTATAAATTAAAACGCAGTGAAGTACTTGAGCCCGTATGGATGGTGGGCATTGACCCCACGTCCGATGGTTTAGCCCGTGCTCGTGATATGGGTTTAAAAACTACGCATGAAGGTATTGATGGTCTGATTCCGCATATTGAAGCTGACAATATTCAAATTGCTTTTGATGCCACTTCAGCTTATGCCCATGCGGAAACTTCACGTAAATTAACTGAAAAAGGCGTGAAGGTCATTGACCTTACTCCCGCCGCGATTGGCCCTTTCTGCGTGCCTCCCGTGAACCTACTCGATCACCTTAATAAAGGCGAAGAAAACGTCAATATGGTGACGTGTGGTGGGCAAGCGACTATTCCCATGGTGTTTGCGGTGAGTCGTGTGCAGCCCGTGCGTTATGGCGAAATCGTAGCAACCGTTGCCTCTAAATCAGCAGGCCCTGGTACTCGTAAAAATATTGATGAATTTACCCAAACCACATCGGGCGCGATTGAAAAAGTCGGTCAAGCCAAAAAAGGTAAAGCCATCATTATTTTAAATCCGGCTGAGCCGCCCTTGATGATGCGTGACACGATTCACTGCATTACCGAAACCGAACCGAATCAAGATGCGATTATAGAATCGGTCAAAGCCATGGAAGCCGAGGTACAAAAATATGTACCCGGTTATCGTGTCAAAGAAGGCCCCGTGTTTGATGGTAATCGCGTGAGTGTGTATGTTGAAGTCCGTGGACGGGGTGACTATCTACCGGAATATGCAGGCAATCTCGATATTATGACGGCTGCTGCTGCTCGCACGGCTGAAATGTTCGCTGAACAAATGCTAAAAGCCTAAGGAGTATCCACAATGAATCTAAAAGGTAAAAAAATTCGTTTGCACGATATGTCCTTACGCGATGGCATGCATTCGATCAGACATCAGTTCACCTTACAAAACATGGTCGATTTGTCGCAAGCACTCGATCGCGCGGGCGTACCTTTAATTGAAGTCACGCACGGGGACGGTATTTCAGGTTCATCCGTAAACTATGGCTTTGGTCTGCATACCGATAAAGAGTACTTGGAAGCCGTTATTCCCAAACTCACACAAGCTAAAGTTTCTATTCTCATGCTGCCCGGCATTGGCACGATTGAAGACTTGAAAATGGTGCAAGACTTAGGCGTACACACCATTCGTGTGGCGACGCATTGCACCGAAGCGGATGTATCCGAGCAACATATTAAGTACTGCGCTAAACACGGCTTCGATACCGTAGGCTTTTTAATGATGAGCCATATGGTCACGCCCGAAAAGATTTTGGAACAAGCCAAACTCATGCACGGCTATGGCGCTAACTGTTTATATATGACGGACTCCTCTGGTCATATGCTGCCCGAAGATGTTAGAGCTAAAGTTAGCATTTTACGCGAGTACTTCCCTGACACTATCGAGATTGGCTTCCACGGTCATCATAATTTAGGGATGGCGATTGCTAACTCATTGGCAGCCATTGATGCAGGTGCTACGCGGATTGATGGCTCGGTGGCAGGCTTTGGAGCAGGCGCGGGTAATACACCACTCGAAGTGTTTAATGCCGTCTGTGATATGTATGGCATTGAGACCGGTGTGGATGTGAGCAAACTCATGGATGCGGCTGAAGATGTAGCCGTACCTATTATGGGTGATCAACTACCTCGGATTAATCGGGATGCTTTAACGCTCGGTTATGCCGGTGTGTACTCATCCTTCTTATTGCATGCGCGTCGTGCTGAGCAAAAATACGGTATTCCCGCACGAGAAATTCTCTTGGAATTAGGGCGGCGCGGTACGGTGGGCGGTCAAGAAGATATGATCGAAGATGTAGCTTTAGAAATGATTAGAGCGCGAGGTTAAGCATGTCTACTTTAAGTCGTTCCATCATCGCCCAACTGGCTGAACATCTCGAAAATGCTGAGCTGCAAGCCCATGATGTGAAAAAGATTACTGACGATTACCCTGATATGGATTGGGAAGATGCCTATGATATTCAGTGGGAAATTCGTCGTCGCAAAGAAGCCCGTGGGAATCGAGTCGTAGGTTTAAAAATGGGTTTGACTTCCTACGCCAAAATGAAACAAATGGGCGTGGAAAATCCCGTTTATGCGTTTTTAGTGGACTACTTTAATGTACCTGATGCCGGTACCATCAAAGTATCTGAGCTGATTCACCCCAAAGTTGAAGCCGAAATTGCGATTATTACCAATAAGGAACTCAAAGGTCCCGGTTGTACTGTCGCACACGTTTTAGCAGCGACTGAGTCAGTGTTACCAGCAGTAGAAATTATTGACTCGCGTTATGAAAACTTCCGTTTCGATTTGAAAAGTGTCATTGCTGATAATGCCTCCTCGGCGCGTTTTATCACGGGGGGGAATGTCAAACGGGCTGATCAAGTGGATATGAAAACCCTTGGTGTGGTTATTGAAATCAATGGCAAAGTCGTCACCACAGGGGCAGGGGCAGCCGTATTGGGACACCCAGCCGCGAGTGTTGCAATGCTTGCCAATATGCTTGCGGAACGGGGTGAAGTCATCCCAGCAGGTACTTTCATTATGACGGGGGGCATTACTGAAGCACTACCCGTCAAAGCGGGTGATAGTGTTTGTGTACGCTATCAAGAGTTAGGTACTGTTACGATGTCATTTATCTAAGGAGTACTTTATGCCATTGATTCAAGCGACCCTGATTGCCGGACGTACCCTTGAACAAAAACGAGCTTTTTTTGAACAAGTGACGGCGGTTGCGGTAGAAACCTTAGGCGTTAAACCCGAACAAGTTCGTGTAGTGATTAATGAAGTTCCTGCGGAGCATTGGGCGATTGGCGGAGTGAGTAAAGCAGATTTGGATGCTAAAAAAGCCCAAGGGTAGTTAACAAAACGAGGAGGAGAATAAATGGCGACTGCTAAGCCTAAAATCTTGCCGCCTAGCGATCAAGATTTAAAAGCCATGATTCGCTTTGAGCGCGAAACGGGCTGTATTTGGTTGGGGCAGCAACGCATGATTCTCCTCCATGCCTCGGCTTTTGGCTCAATGCGTAGTGAATTAATAGACTCCTTTGGCGAAAAACACGCTCAAGGGGTCTTAATGCGAATGGGCTACGCCGCAGGGCAATCCGATGCTCAGCTAGCTAAACGTATTCGCGCCGATGCTAAAGTACTCGATATGTTTATGGTGGGGCCACAATTACACGCCATTGAAGGGGTGGTAAGTGTAGAGCCTGTTAAGATCGACATGGATTTAGCAGCTGGTACTTTTTACGGCGAATTTACTTGGCGCAATTCGTTTGAGGCTTCCGAACATTTGCGTTTATACGGTCTGACGGATCATCCGGTGTGTTGGAATTTATTAGGTTATGCCAGTGGTTACACCAGCCACTTTATGGGCAAATCCATTTATTTCAAAGAAGTCGAATGTGTAGGCAAAGGTGACGCTCAATGTCGCATCGTCGGCAAGCCACTCGAAGAATGGGAGGATGCCGAAGTACTCACCGAATTTTTCTCCCTCAACTCGATGGCACAAAAACTTCACGCCCTTGAAGAGGAAGTACTTCAACTCCGTAAAGTCGCCACGACTCTCCCCAAAATTGAACCCATTGTGGCGGACTCTGCGCCCATTAAAGAGGTTATGTACTTACTCGAAAAAGCCGCTGCAACCGATGTCACGGTTTTAATGCTCGGCGAAACGGGGGTCGGTAAAGAGGTCTTTTCCCAAGCGTTACATCAAATGGGCGCGAGAAAAGAAGAACCCTTTATTGCGGTCAATTGCGCTGCTCTACCCCGTGAATTAGTGGAATCCGAATTATTTGGGGTGGAAAAAGGCGGCTATACGGGCGCGGACAAATCCCGTGCGGGACGCTTTGAGCGAGCCCATAAGGGTACTTTATTTTTAGACGAACTAGGCGAACTCAATGAACGAGCGCAGGCGAAATTACTGCGGGCGATTCAAACGGGTGAGTTTGAGCGCGTCGGTGGCACAGAGAAAATCAAGGTCAATGTACGTCTGATTGCCGCTACCAATGCTAATTTATTGGAGCGGGTGCGAGCGGGTACGTTTCGTGCTGACTTATATTATCGGCTCAATGTGTTTCCGATCACGATCCCTCCGTTGCGCGAGCGCTTAGGTGATATTCAGGGTCTCATTCGCAAATTTATTAATAAACACAATAAAAAATACGGCAAACAAGTACTCGGTATCACGGACGAAACTTTGCGACGTTTTTATGCGTATCAATGGCCGGGTAATATTCGTGAGCTAGAAAACTTACTAGAGCGTGGGGTGATTTTGGCGGATAACGATCAATGGATTGAGTCGCGCCAGATTTGTTTGGGCATGCCGATGCCCGATGAAGCCTATATGGTGATTGGGACTGCGGGGCAATTAGAGCACAGCGCCAAACCTGATGTACTGGATGAAGTACTCGAACAAATGAGTCGTAAAGCATTAGTCTTTGAAGACTTAGAAAAACAACTACTAGAAAAAGCGCTTGATCAAGCCAAAGGGAATGTACTCGAAGCCGCCAGAATACTAGGCATTAGCGGCCCCCAGTGTCGGTATCGGTTGAAGAAACTAGCGCTAATTTAATTACTTAAGCGCTCTATTGGCAGCCCATAGCTTAATTTCAAACGCTCAAAGTACTTCATTTTATTGTTTTATAGACAGCGTATGAGGGTATCTCATCAAATCATCACCTTAAACTGAGTACTTTGATCATTTGATCATATTGATTAGTACTAAGGCAGTACTATAAAAATACAAATCATTGATTTTTATAAAAAAATAGTGCTGGCACATCTCTTGCAAAGTACTCGTTAAATCACACTGGTTGTGTAACAGGAGGAGAGCCAACGATGGATGATACCGTACATCTGGATATTAATCGCCGTTACGTGCGTGTCACGGGCGTGCGCCATCATCGCTTTGTCGAATTCGACTTTTCTATTGGCGATCCTAACCTGTTTGTAGAATTGGTGTTGCCGTTTGAGCAATTCCGCCAATTCTGCGCCCGCCACCACGCCCAAGAGCTCACCCCTGAACAAGCCGCTCAGGTGGATTATGATCAACTCAAATGGCGCTTTGGCAAACCGGGCATTTCAAGCTAGGAATAACACACTGGAGGAGAGTACTCGATGTCGATTCAAATCGCGTCCAAAGAGATTAAACCGCTACGCCTAAACTATGCACACATTGCGCGGCGCATGGGTGGCGATACTAAACCTGCTTCACGCTATCAAGAAGCAGTGTTAGATGTACAACCCACTACCAATTTTCACTACCCACCCACTTGGGAACCTAATAAGCAATTATTCGATGTTACTCGCACCGCCATAGTCATGAATGATTGGCATGCCTTCGCAGACCCACGCCAGTACTATTACACCAGCTATGTGACCGCCCGCGCTAAGCAGCAAGAGGTGATGGATAATAGCTTTGAAATGCTGGAAAAACATGGGCTCTGGAAAACGATTCCTGCCCCAATCCTTGATGTTGTGCGTAAAGTACTTATTCCCCTACGTCACTATGAATACGGTGCCAACCTCAATAACCAAGACATTTGTGATCGTGGCTATGGTGCCCCCATTACCTCGCTAGCTTCTTTTAATGGTTTCGACCGCATTGGCATGGCGCAATATCTTTCCCGCATTGCCTTACTGATTGATGAAAACGAAGAAACCACCCTGCAAGCAGCGCGTGAAGCATGGCTAAACGATGCCAATTGGCAACCTTTACGTCATGCGATGGAAGATACTTTTGTGCTAGACGACTGGATGGAAATCATGGTCGCGCAAAATATCGTCATGGATGGTTTTATTTATCCCTTAGTTTACGGTCGCATTATGCCGCAACTGGCTAATCAAGGCGGTGGCTCACTGCTGATGATTACCCAATTCATGAGCGAGTGGTATGACGAAACCGTGCGCTGGACAAATCAACTCATGAAAGTGATTAGCGCTGAATCACCCGACAATGCCGCCCTTCTCAAACAATGGGTCAGTACTTGGACTAATCGTATCGAACAAGCTGTTAACCCGATTGCAACCCTAGTATTAGGCGATCAGGCCAGTGAAACAGTGGCTAGTGTAAAAACAGAACTACTCGCTCGATTAGCAAAAAATGGCGTGGCGGTATAAGGAACATAGTATGTCAGAGCAAAAAGTATTTCTCATTTTCCAAGATACTGCTGATTCACGCCCCTTTATTGAGGCACTAGAGCAAGAAAATCCTGCGGCAACTTTTGATTATCAACCCGGAATGGTACGCATTGATGGCATGGGTGAATTAAAAATCACTCGTGAAGTCGTCAGTGAAAAAGCGGGGCGCGATATGGATCTACAAGAACTGCATCTCACTCTGGTGTCTTTGTCCGGCAATATTGACGAAGACGATGATTATTTCAGCATTAGTCGCCACTAAGAGGAGTAAAGAACATGGCTAAAAAACTCAATATGCGTAAACGCTACGAATTACTGACTCGTGGCTTAGGCTGGGAACCGACCTATCAATCTAAAGAAAAAGTCTTTCCGAATGAAACCTATGAAGGCATTAAAATCACCGACTGGAGCAAATGGGAAGACCCGTTCCGTTTAACCGTCGATGCGTATTGGAAATATCAGGCTGAAAAAGACAAAAAGCTTTACGCAGTGATGGATTCATTTGCGCAGAATAATGCGCATCTAAATCTGACCGATGCCAGCTACGTCAATGCACTCAAGCTATTCATTCAAGGGGTATCGCCGCTTGAATATCAAGCACACCGTGGTTTTGCCCGTTTAGGTCGGCAGTTTAGTGGCGAAGGGGCACAAATTGCCTGCCAAATGCAATCGATTGATGAATTACGTCACGCCCAAACTCAGATTCATACGATCAGTCATTACAACAAACATTTTAATGGCTTACATGACCCCTTCCATATGCATGACCGTGTAATCTGTCTGTTCCTAAATCGTATTTTGATGATGCTAAATCCGCAGGGCCTTTTGAATTTATTACCTCGGTATCGTTTGCCTTTGAATATGTCTTAACCAATTTATTGTTTGTGCCGTTTATGTCGGGTGCAGCCTTTAATGGCGATATGGCAACTGTGACCTTTGGTTTCTCCGCACAATCGGATGAATCGCGCCATATGACATTGGGCTTGGAAATTATTAAATTCCTAGTCGAACAACACGAAGACAACCTACCGATTGTGCAAGGCTGGATTGATAAACATTTCTGGCGGGCTTATCGAGTACTGGGCTTAGTATCGATGATGCAAGATTACATGCTGCCAGAAAGCCCGATGTCGTGGAAAGAAGCGTGGGATTTATACTTTGTCGAAAACTCTGGTGCACTCTTTAATGATCTTGCTCGTTACGGCTTGAAAATGCCCAAGTACCATGAGGTTGCCACGCTAGAATCTGAGCATTTAAGCCATCAAGTATTTGGTATTTTCTATAACTACATCCACGCCGCTGCCTTTAATTTAGGGTTACCTACTAAAGAAAAAATGGATTGGCTGAGCGCTAAGTACCCCAATACCTTTGATAAGTACTATCGCCCCCGCTATGAAATGTGGGCGGATATGGCAAAACAAGGCAAGCGCTTCTTCAATATGGGCTTACCCCAACTCTGCCAAATCTGCCAAATCCCTATGGGCTTTACCGAAGTCGCCAAAGGCGATCCGATGCAAGTGTCCTACCGTGTCAGTGAATACAATGGCGAGAAATTCCATACTTGCTCGGATGGTTGCAAAGACATTTTCGATCACGAACCCGAAAAGTATGTACACGCTTGGCTGCCTGTCCATCAAATTTTCCAAGGTAATTGTGGCGGTGCAGCCGTACCCGATATCTTAAAGTGGTATCACTTCAAACCCGAAGACGGTGGCGATTATGCAGGTTCAGCCGACGAGCAACGCTGGAAAGCCATGAAAGGTGAGCAATCCCCTGCCATGCAAACCACTGACGAAGCGGCTTAAGGAGTACTGACATGACTGTTAAAACCGTAAATAATGTTGAATACCCTGTTATTATGATGGACAGCGTCGACCGCTTTCATGGCAATCAATTGGTGTATGTGGGTTGGGACTCTCACACCAGTATTTGTACTGCTAATGCCTATCCCTTGCCGCCGGATATGCCGTTTGGTGCATTGACTGAGGCGGTATTGCCCTCAGTACTCGCCCCTCATCCTGACTTTGCCAAGATTCAATGGGATAAAGTCGAATGGCTGTTAGATGGTAAAGCCTTTACACCCGATATGAGCAAAAGCTTAAAAGACAACGGTGTCGGGCATAAATCATTGATTCGGTTTAAAACACCGGAATTGACTGGGTATAAAGGAACGGGGAACTAAAACCATGAGCTACCAATTCACCATTGAGCCTTTAGGCGAAACCCTTGAAGTCGAAGAAGGTCAAACATTACTCGATGCTGCGTTGCGGGCAGGTGTGTACTTACCTCACGCTTGCGGACATGGTTTGTGCGGTACCTGTAAAGTCGAAGTACTCAGTGGTGAGGTAGATCATGGTGCTTCATCACCGTTTGCTTTAATGGATATGGAACGCGAAGAAGGTAAATGTTTGGCGTGTTGTGCCACTCCTTTAAGCGACCTTGAAATTGAAGCCGATATTGAGGAGGACCCCGATGCGCAACGCCATGCGGTCAAAGACTATATGGGCGTTGTCTCCAAAATCGAAACGCTTACGCCGCGCATTAAAAGCATTGTCCTAGCGATTGAAAACGGCGGTATGGCGTTTCAAGCCGGGCATTATGTGAATGTTTATATTCCGACTATGGAAGATAAGCCTCGGGCGTTTTCGATTGCCAGCCCGCCCTCTGCCACTAATCTAATTGAATTAAACGTAGCGTTAGTGGAAGGTGGCGCGGGGACCACTTGGCTACATAATGAACTCAAAGTCGGCGACCAATTAAGGTTTTCAGGTCCCTATGGACGCTTTTTTGTGCGTGAATCCGCTCAAGAGCCGATGATTTTTCTGGCGGGTGGTTCTGGGCTTTCCAGTCCTAAATCCATGATTTTGGATTTATTTGAAAAAGGTGAAACCCGCCCAATAACTTTTATTTACGGCGCTCGTAATCAAGCTGAGCTGTACTACCGTGAGCTATTTGAAGAGCTAGCGGTAGAACACCCCAATTTCACTTATGTCCCCGTCTTATCCGACGAACCTGCTGATTCTAATTGGCAAGGCTTACGGGGCTACGTGCATGAAGCCGCTAAACAACATTTTGATGGCAAATTTAATGGGCACAAAGCCTATATGTGTGGCCCTCCACCCATGATTGATGCGTGTATTACGACACTGATGCAAGGGCGACTATTTGAGCGTGAGATGTTTATGGAAAACTTCTATAACCAAAGCAGCCAAAGCAAAACCAAAAGCCCACTCTTTAAAAATATCTAGGAACTGTCATGAGTACTAATCCTGAAATAGCCCACAGTATTGACGCAGCGGGACTACCCACTAACTATCACGATGTCGGGCAAGGTGACCCTGTATTACTCATTCACGGCTCAGGGCCTGGGGTCAGTGCTTGGGCAAATTGGCGCTTGACTCTCCCTGATTTAGCGCAGCATTTTCGGGTCATTGCCCCCGATATGGCAGGTTTTGGTTTTAGTGCTCGCCCTGCTAATTACACCTACACCATGGATAATTGGGTAAAACAAGCCGTGGGTTTAATGGATGCATTAGACATTCCACAAGCTTCGATTGTAGGTAACTCCTTTGGCGGTGGCTTGGCGCTGGCATTAGCTATCCAGCATCCAGAGCGGGTGAAAAAGTTAGTACTGATGGGCAGCATGGGCGTGGAATTTCCCATTACTGACGGGCTCGATAAAGTGTGGGGCTATCAGCCTTCACTAGAAAACATGAAAGCCCTACTCGATATTTTTGCCTATAGTCGTGAGTTGGTGACTGATGAATTAGCGGAGCTGCGCTTTAAAGCTAGTACTCGACCCGGTTTCCAAGAATCTTTTTCAAGTATGTTCCCTGCCCCTCGTCAACGTTCAGTCGAGATGATGGCAAGTCCTATTGCCGCCATTCAAGCCCTTACTCAACCGACGCTGATTGTGCACGGGCGTGATGATAAGGTGATACCGTTGCAAAATGCTTACACCTTGCATCAATTGATTAATCAATCCGAGTTGCATGTGTTTGGACAATGCGGGCATTGGACACAGATCGAACACGCTAAACGCTTTAATCAATTGGTAATTAACTTTTTGCAAAGCTAGGAAATTAGGCATCACAACCGGAGGAGCGACAAAATGAGCATGATTTTCAGTATTCACATCCCTGAAACGGGTGCGAGTTTTCCCTGCAAACCTCAGGAATCCTTACTGTTTGGCATGGTTCGGCTAGGGCGTAAAGGCATCCCGATTGGTTGTCGTGCGGGCGGTTGTGGTGTCTGTAAAGTTAAAGTACTCAGTGGTACTTACACCAATGGTAAAATGAGCCGTGCTCATGTCACTGAGGAAGAAGAGCAAAATGGTTTTGTACTCGCCTGCCGCTGTCAGCCTAGTAGCGATTTAGCTATTGAAGTCGTGGGCAAAATGCGCAAAAACGCTTGTGCGCCCTTGCCCACCCCTTCGACTTAACAGCGCTCGCTATAACTGCTACTTTAGCCCAAGTACTTTATGACTTGAGGCTTAGCATGTATTTTGACCCACCTTTTGACTACATCGAACCTGTGTTTCGTCCTCCCAGCGAAGCCGATTCGCTCATTTTACAAGTCACCAATGGCTGTAGTTGGAATCAATGCAGCTTTTGTGAAATGTATACGGCTCCACAAAAGCAATTCCGCCCCAAAAACGAAATCGAAGTACTCGCCGAAATTAAACGCTGTGGCGAAACGATGGCAGGTTTGCGTCGTATATTTTTAGCCGATGGCGATGCAATGGCATTATCCGTGCGCCGTTTAGAGGCAATATTGACGGCCATTAAAGAGTACTTACCTACTGTTAGCCGAGTTTCTGCTTATTGCTTGCCGCAAAATGTGAAAAATAAAACAGTCGAACAATTACAACAGTTGCGTGAATTAGGTTTATCACTGGTTTATATTGGTGCTGAAAGTGGCGATGATACGATTCTTAAAAAGGTCAATAAGAGTGAAACCTTTGCGAGTACTCGTGAAGCCATTTTAAAACTCAAAGCGGCGGGGATTAAAACCTCCGTTATGATTATTAATGGCTTGGGTGGTAAACACTATAGTACCCAACACGCCATCCACTCTGCGCGATTAATTAACGACACTCAACCTGAGTACTTAGCTACCCTAGTACTTTTTTTCAGTCAGGGTTCAAAACGTTTTATTGAGTACTTTGGCGAGAATTACGAACCCAGTACTATGCTTGATCTATTTCAAGAAATGCATACTTTTATTAGTCATTTAGAGCTAGAAAAAACTATTTTCCGCAGTGATCATGTTTCTAACAGCCTAGTACTCAAAGGCGTGCTGAATAAGGATAAAGCCTCCCTACTCCAGCAAATAGAACATGCTATGGAATGGTCAAAAAACAACCCTATCCCTAGTAGAGTACTTAAACAGTACTAGTTTCTGGTCTTAATTGGCTCGTTTTTGGCTATTTATGGACATTTATGGCTATAATTGGACATTTATGGCTACACTTTTGGCTAATGATGAAGACTCACTCCCTAGAAATTGCTGCTGATATCCTCCGTCTCATTACTGAGATTGACGAGTTTAAAACTAGTTGGCGCTTAATGCAGAACCTTGCACCGGAACGCCTCGCTACCTTGCGACGCGTGGCTACCATCGAAAGTATCGGTTCATCAACACGTATTGAAGGTGTGAAGCTCAGCAACTCAGAAATTGAACAGCTACTGGGCAATATTAATCGTAAATCATTTGTCACTCGTGATGAACAAGAAGTCGCAGGCTATGCTGAGCTCATGGATATTATTTTCCAAAGCTATGATGATATTGTGCTAAGTGAAAACTATATTAAACAATTGCATGCCATTTTATTACAGTACTCTGATAAAGATGAGCGCCATCGAGGACAATATAAAATCTTAAATAATCACGTAGAGGCTTTTGATGCAACTGGAAAAAGTTTAGGCGTAGTGTTTCATACAGCAACACCCTTTGAAACCCCTCTAAAAATGCAGGAATTAGTTTATTGGACACGCGAATCATTAGCAGATAATAGTTTGCACCCTTTATTAGTAATTGCCGTTTTTGTAGTAGTCTTTTTACAGATTCATCCTTTTCAAGATGGTAATGGGCGCTTATCTAGGATTTTGACCACTTTACTGTTGTTAAAAGCGGGCTATCGTTACGTACCATTTAGTTCATTAGAAAGTGTCATTGAGCAAAATAAAGAGGGATATTACCTAGCATTGCGGCGTACACAAGGTACTTTAGAAGAAATAAAACCTAATTGGTCGCCGTGGGTAAGATTTTTCTTGTCGTCATTAAAAGCTCAAAAAGATCGTTTAGCTACTAAAGTGACGATGCAAACGCCGTGGGGTAATTTGCCTAAAGAGTCGGTGATGATTATGGAGCACATTAATCAGTATGGACGTATTACTACTAGCGAAGCGGAAACGATTACCTCAGCTCCACGCTCAACCATTAAAAAACGCTTGGGTGATTTGGTAGAGCAAGGTTTGCTAAAGCGGCAAGGACAAGGACGGGGTAGTTGGTATGAAACCTCAAGTTAATGTCGCCAAAATTTGATCAAATGTTTGAAGCCTAATTAAAATCTATCAAATTTTTCACTAATGACTTCAACTGTAAATAGGAAAATAAAATGGAATCGGGAGTTTCCTCCTCATATCGTTTAATCTCTTTTAGCGGTATTACATTCTCAAAAGACGGTAAAATTCTAGCTGATGATGAGAGCAAAAGTACTCTGCCATCTCTACCGTTAGTAGAAAAAATTACACCATCATTTCAAATCATATTAGAGGTAGACACAGAACCAAAAACTATCTCAGGTGAGGAAATAGCAGATTTAGGAAAACACGCACTTAAAGACTGGCTCACCATTCGGACGATATTTCTTGCTGGAGTATCATTGCCAGATGAGTTGCTGGATAAACTGACTGAAAAGTTAAAATATACTTTTGCTGCTCATAACTTTGCCAGTAAGAAAAACGATTTAGCAAGTCTTGTAAATGCGTCCTTAGCGTTCCAAGCAATTACTAGAGGCATTGAAAGGCATCTTCAATATGTTAGCAAGGATAAATACAACGCTAGAGATGTCGTTAATGCTATATGTATAACGCCTTGGGAGGATTATCTCATCTCCTCTGCTGAACTTGTAGCAGAAGAATACAAAATTGGCGTATCGAATATTTACTCATTTGCCGCCTCCATGGCAGAAATGGAAAGTAAACTTAAAAGCGTAGTTTTCAGTAAACCTATTCCTTACAACGAAGCTAATATGATGCACTCGTTACCTGCATCAGTAAGTTTATTTGAAAAACTTGCAAAAATTAGCCGCTGTTTAGAAATTGAAAAAGCAAAACGTATGAAAGGTGGGAAAGAGAGACATCAAGAAAGTCACGTGGAAAACTTGAAGGCTTATAAAATATGGCAAAGCAGTCAAGCAAAAAACAATGTTGCATGGTTAGCATCATTTATGATTAGAGAGCACAAAATTAAACTTGTTCAACGAACATTAGAAAACAAAATTAGAGATTGGAATAATGGTAAAAATCAACCAGAAAATACCAATAACCCTTTAAGTCTTCTGATAACATTAATTAAAAAACAAAACTCATATACATTGAGCTAGCTGGGTGTGCACGCAGCTAGCTCAATGTGTATCAAAATCAGAAAATATGTGAATAATTGTTTTCTATCTTTAATACTAATGAGATAGCAAATAATGCAGCCAAAAAAATACAAAAGTCCACTTGAGTATCTGAATAGCAGAAAAAATTTTAATGGATTTTGTCGTTATCCAAAAGCAGTATTCGTAAGAGCTTACGTACGATTCAGATTTGGTAAGGTAGAATTTGTTCGCCAACACTGTCGCAGATTTCCACACCAGCTTTTTCTATTTTAAGAAAATTGAAATAAATACGTTTCTATTAAAGTAAGGGTACAACCCTTACTTATTGGTTTATTTATATTGACCCTTAGAAAGTTGAGAAATAAACCTATATTAAGACTGAAAGTCTCCAAAACTATACAGATTTACTATTTAACTAAAAAACTTGGTAAAATTCCCAACAGGTTCTCTCGGTGTCCGATAGCTATTCACTAATGCACTCATATCAGGATAACCCAGCGCCATCCCGCCAATGAGTACTTGATCATCACCATAACCTAATTGGCTCTTTACGATTTGGGGAAACTCACCTAATGCAGCTTGGGGGCAAGTACCTAAACCCTTTTCTACCGCTGCTAACATAATGGATTGTAAGAACATGCCATAATCCATATACGAACCGGTTTCCATGACTTTATCAATAAAAAACAGTAGCATCACTGGCGCATCAAACGCACGATAGTTCGCCGCCCATTGATCTAATTGGCGTTGTTTATCTTCGCGTTTAATGTCCAAAGTACTATACATTTGCAGCCCGCAAGCACGACGGCGTTCGATATAGGGTGATGTCCAATTATCAGGATAGTACTTATACTCCATGCTTTTCGGCTCACCCGCACGGAAAGCAGCTTCCATCGCTGATTGGAGTCTATCCTTAGATAGCCCTGAAACCACAGCCACTCGCCATGGCTGAGTATTAGTACCCGAAGGCGCATGCCCTGCGAGATTCAAAATCTCTTCAATAACCGTCTTTTCTACCGCTTGGGGTAGAAATGCCCGAATCGATTGCCGATCTTTTAATGCATCCGCTACATTCATCAAAGTACTCCACAGCTTGTTAAGGCACTAATCATACTTACGAATGTCGCTAATCACCACGCCATCATTCGGTAAACTGCCCATTGCTACAAACTCCACCTCAGCCCGTAATTTACAAATGTCACGCACGCTTTCGCTAATCGCCTGTTTTAATGAATCATTAGGATTGAGTACTTCGCATTTTAGCGTGAGTTGATCCGCTTCATTTTGCCAATCGACCACTAAACGGGCTTTGTGGATTTCAGCGTGACGTTTGCCGACCTTATCGACTTGGGAGGGATGAATAAACATGCCGCGCACTTTAGCGGTTTGGTCGGCGCGTCCCATCCAGCCTTTAATACGGCGATTCGTCCGTCCGCAGGGACTGGGTTCGGTCATAATCGCGGATAAATCACCGGTCGCAAAGCGAATCAAAGGATAGTCAGGGTTCAGGCTAGTAACCACTACTTCGCCCACTTCACCATCCGGCACTAAATCACCTGTGCCGGGGCGTACAATTTCTAAGTACACGCCCTCATCAATCACTAGCCCTTCTTTGGCAGAGGTCTCATAGGCAATCAAACCTAAATCAGCGGTAGCATAAGCCTGAAGTACTTCAATACCTTGCTCAGCAAACTTAGCGCGAATACTAGGTGGTAAGGCTTCCCCTGATACTAAACCCCGTTTTAAAGAGCTAACATCCACGCCTAGCTCAGCTGCTTTTTCTAAAATGATTTTCAAAAAAGACGGTGTACCAACATAACCCGAAGGTCGCAAATCAGCAATCGTTTGAACTTGTAACTCAGTCTGCCCCACGCCTGCTGGAATGACCGTGCAACCCAAAGCATGTGCTCCACTTTCTAACATCATACCTGCGGGGGTGAGATGATAGGAGAAGGTGTTATGTACCACATCCCCCTCACGAAACCCTGCACTAAAGAGCGCACGTGCTAAACGCCAAAAATCAGGACGCTTAGAACCCGGTTCATAAATCGCTCCAGGAGAGGCAAAGAGGTGCGTTAAGGCTTTGCCACTGACCGCTGCTAAACCACCTAAGGGGCGATGTGCTTTTTGCAAAGCACTCAACTCTGGCTTACGGGTGAGCGGTAATTGTGCAATGGCGGCTTTGGAGTTAAGTTGTTCAGGGTTTACATGGGCTAGACGCTCCGCATAGGCGGGAGTACTTTGTTTAGCATGAGCCACTTGTTGCGCTACTAACTGGATTAAAGCCGCTTCGCGCTCGTCGGGGTCACGGGTTTCTAATACATCATAAAACTCAGCCATAGTACTCCTCACGCTAACCAACGCTTACGGCGACGATAATGTTTGACATCACGAAAGCTCTTGCGCCCTTCTTTCGCAATCCCTAAATAGAATTCTTTTACGTCCTCATTATTAGCCAAATCCTGTGCATTACCTTCCATTACAATACGACCATTTTCCATAATGTAACCAAAGTCAGCGTAATGCAGGGCAATATTGGTATTTTGCTCGGCTAAGAGGAAACTCACTTTTTGCTCAGTGTTGAGCTTTTTAATAATATCGAAAATCTCTTCTACTAATTGAGGCGCTAACCCCATGGAGGGCTCATCAAGCAGTACCATGTCGGGATTCGCCATGATCGCACGACCAATAGCGCACATTTGTTGCTCGCCCCCAGAGGTATAGCCTGCTTGACTATTACGGCGCACTTTTAGACGTGGAAAGTACTCGTAAATCATTTCCATGTCTTGTTGTACCGCTTTGCGACCCTCACGACGGGTATAGGCTCCGGTCAGAAGATTTTCTTCCACGGTCAAATGACCAAAACAGTGGCGCCCTTCCATGACTTGAATGACACCCCGTTTGACTAATTCAGAAGGGTTTAGGCGTTCAATAGCCTCACCTTTGTACTCGATATTACCTTTAGTAACATCACCCCGTTCTGCGCCTAGCAAATTAGAGATGGCTTTGAGCGTAGTACTTTTGCCCGCACCATTTGCACCCAGTAGTGCCACAATCTGACCTTTCGGCACGGTTAAGGACACGCCCTTCAACACCAGAATGACGTGATCGTAGATGACTTCAATGTTATTGACTTGTAGGAGTGCTTCAGTATTAGCTGTTGCGGTCATGCTTATTCATCCATTCTGTTATTGAATAAGAAAAAGTCGGGTAAAGAGGCAGACTTAGAAGCCTGCCTCTGAGTACATTACCCTAGCAGTTATTTACATTCGCGAGGGGTAATACCTTTTTCTTTGGCATACGCTGCCGCAGA
>JBDKGX010000038.1:0-21987 GCA_039797965.1 Pseudomonadota bacterium | reverse complement strand
CCTTCAGCCTCGCCAATATTCGATTGCATCAAGCCCCACGGCTCATAGTGGCGAAGTGCATTTATTGATTAAGCGTGTGGAGTACTCACACCTCAATCGCTTACATCAAGGTTCTGCTTCTAATGCTTTAGCCCAAGTCGAGTTAGGCGAGAAAGTTGAAATTCAAGTTAAACCGAATGCTCATTTTAAATTGCCAACCGACCCTAGTACTAAGGTCATTATGATTGGCGCGGGCACTGGGGTAGCACCTTTCCGCAGTTTCTTATTTGAGCGTGAGGCGCAAGGGATTAACGGTAATACATGGTTATTCTTTGGTGAGCAACGTTTCCGTACCGATTTCCTGTATCAAGTCGAGTGGCAAGCCCTATTAAAATCAGGTGCTTTAGAAAAGATGAGTGTGGCCTTTTCACGTGACCAAGCGCAAAAAATTTATGTGCAACACCGCATTACTGAAAATGCGTCAGCGGTTTATGAGTGGTTGCAATCCGGCGCTCATCTTTATGTGTGCGGTGATATGAACAAAATGGCAAAAGATGTCCATCAGGCTCTTATCCAAGTACTGGTGACCGAAGGCAAACAAAGTCCCGAACAAGCCCAAAGTACTTTAGAAGAATGGATTAGTGCAGGGCGTTATCAACGCGATGTGTATTAAGGAGTAACCAAGATGACACTAACCCATTTAGAAATCAACGCCTTAAATGAAGAGTTTGCTGAGTACGATTTAGCTGAGGCGCTCAAGGCATTACGCCAACGCTTTAGACGTAAAATCGCGTTTTCGACCAGTTTAGGTTTAGAAGATCAGGTCATTACTGATGCGATTTTTAGCCAACATCTGGATATTGAAGTATTTACCTTAGATACCGGACGGCAGTTTCCCGAAAACTACACGACTTTAGCGGCGACGACCCAACGCTATGGCAAAACCATTCGAGTCCTGTATCCCAATACAGAAGCCATTGAGCAGTATGTGAGTACTAAGGGCATTAATGCACTGTACGAATCTGTGCCCAATCGCAAAGAGTGTTGTGCGATTCGCAAAATCGAACCCCTCAATCGCGCCCTACAAGGGGTTGAAGTATGGATTACGGGTTTACGCGCTGCGCAGTCAGCTTATCGCTCCGATATGCAGTTATTTGAATGGGATAAAGCCCGCAATTTATTGAAATTTAATCCTTTATTGCATTGGTCGCTGGAAGATTTGCGCCATTACATTGCCGAGCGTGAAGTACCTTACAACGCTTTACATGATCAAGGTTTTCCCAGCATTGGTTGTCAGCCTTGTACACGTGCGGTGGCAGAAGGTGAGGATGAACGTGCGGGTCGCTGGTGGTGGGAAACTGCTAATCAAGAGTGTGGTTTACACGATGGGACGAGTGCGCCCGCATTTAAAACGATTAATCGCTTAGGACTTTAACGGGCGGAGTAACAAAATAATCATGACAAAACCATTAAGCCATTTAGATTGGTTAGAAGCAGAAGCGATTCATATTTTGCGTGAAGTCGCCGGACAATGCGCTAACCCTGTTTTACTGTTTTCAGGTGGAAAGGACTCTATCTGCTTGTTACGTTTGGCAGAAAAAGCCTTTCGTCCCGGACGTTTTCCCTTTCCATTGCTGCATGTGGATACCGGACATAATTATCCTGAGGTGATTGAGTTTCGTGATCGTAAAGCTGCTGAATTGGGTGAGCGTTTAATAGTGCGCTCAGTAGAAGACTCGATGAAGCGCGGCACGGTAGTACTGAAACACGCTAATGAATCACGTAATAAGCATCAGTCAGTCACACTACTCGAAGCGATTGAAGAGTTTGGGTTTGATGCCTGCATTGGGGGCGCACGCCGCGATGAAGAAAAGGCACGCGCTAAAGAACGCATTATGAGTTTCCGCGATGAATTTGGTCAGTGGGATCCGAAAAATCAACGCCCTGAACTCTGGAGCTTATACAACGCTCGCAGCCATAAAGGCGAAAACATTCGCGCGTTTCCGATCTCGAATTGGACAGAGCTGGATGTATGGCAATACATAGAGCGTGAAGGTTTGGAATTACCCAGTATTTACTTTGCCCACACTCGTCCGATTGTAATACGTAAGGGCGCAATGCAGCCTGTAACCGATATTACACCGGCATTAGCGGGTGAAGAGATTGTCGATTTACAAGTTCGCTTCCGCACGGTGGGCGATATTACTTGTACCGCACCTGTACTTTCTGATGCGGATACGGTGGATAAGATTATTGCCGAAACTGCCACGACTACGATTACTGAGCGTGGTGCTACTCGTTTAGATGATCAGGCTAGTGAAGCCGCTATGGAACAACGTAAGAAAGAGGGGTATTTCTAAATGACTACTCAAACAAAACAAATTGAAGACCACGGTTTATTACGTTTTCTCACCTGTGGCAGTGTGGATGATGGTAAGAGTACTTTAATCGGACGCTTATTATTTGATTCTAAAGCAATTCTAGCCGATACCTTGACCGCGATTGAAAAGACTTCACAAAAACGTGGTATGGAACAGGTTGATCTGTCTTTACTCACCGACGGCTTACAAGCGGAGCGTGAGCAGGGCATTACTATTGATGTAGCGTACCGCTATTTCACCACAGGTACGCGTAAATACATTATTGCCGACGCACCCGGACATGAGCAGTACACGCGCAACATGGTGACTGCGGCTTCTACTGCCGATTTAGCCGTTATTTTGGTAGATGCACGTAAAGGCGTGATTACGCAAACTCGTCGCCACTCATACCTAGCCCATTTAGTGGGTATCCCACATTTAGTGGTGGCGGTGAATAAAATGGATTTGGTTAATTATGACCAGAGTACTTTCGAGCAGATTCGTAATGAGTACTTGAGTTTTGCTGAGCAATTAGGCATTACAGATGTGCGTTTTCTTCCCTTATCCGCTCTTAAAGGCGATATGGTGGTAGAACGTGGCAGTAATCTGAATTGGTACCAAGGTCAAACCTTGATGGAGATTTTAGAGACTGCAACGACTGCTCATGATATCCATGTCGAAGCCTTCCGCTTACCTGTGCAGTATGTATGCCGCCCCCAAGACTCTACCAATCCAGAGTTGCATGATTATCGCGGCTTTATGGGGCGGGTTGAGTCTGGCTCTATTAAAGTCGGTGAGCGCGTAACCGTATTACCCTCCGGTTTAACCAGTACGATTAAAGCGATTGAGTTAGGCGGTGAACGATTAGCTGAGGCGGTTACCGATCAGTCCGTCACTCTTTTACTCGAAGACGAAATCGATATTTCACGGGGTGATATGTTAGTACGTGCCTCCGAGTTACCCACGCAAACTAAGCAAATTGAAACTACAGTCTGCTGGCTATCTGAAACGCCATTGGATAAGTCACGTACTTATTTAATTCGTCATACCACCCGCGAAACTAAGGCGAAAATTGCCAGTATTAATTATCGCGTTGATGTGAATAGCTTAGAACGCCAAAGTACTGAACGCTTAGCGATGAATGATATTGCTGTGGTGAATTTTAAATTAGCGCAACCGTTATTTACCGATGCGTATCGCGATAATCGCAGTACCGGTGCATTCATTGTGATTGATGAAAGTACTAATAATACGGTGGGCGCTGGCATGATTGGTTTGCTCGATAGCGCAAATTCGACTGAGAGAGAGGCAGCATGACTCAGCCAACCCCGAAAACCTTTAATGTGATGGTGGCTCAACCTTCCGAGGTTGAGCATATTAAAGATCAGAGCCGTTATTTACGCGGTACGTTGGTGGAGAGCTTTGCGAACCCGATTACGGGCGCGATTGCTAACGATGATGTGCAGCTCATTAAATTTCATGGCGCGTATATTGAGGACGACCGTGATTTACGTTTGGAGCGCCAAGAGCGCAAATTAGAGCCTGCGTATGAGTTTATGATTCGGGTGCGTGTACCCGGTGGGGATTTAAATGCGCAACAATGGTTAAAGTTAACTGATATTGCTGACCAGTACGCCAATAAAACACTACGGATTACCACCCGCCAAGCAATGCAATTTCATGGAATTTTAAAGTTTGACCTGAAAAAATCCATTCAAGCGATGGATGAAGCAGTACTCGATAGTATTGCTGCCTGTGGGGATGTGAACCGTAATGTGATGTGTACACCCGATGCGTCACTGTCGCCGATTCATGCGCAAGTATTTCCGTATGCTCAAAAAATCAGTGAGCATTTGTTACCTCGTACTCGTGCTTACCATGAGATTTGGTTAGACCAACCGGATGGTCGCACGTTAGTGGCAGGCGGCGAAGCTGAAGAAATCGAACCTTTATATGGTAAACATTACTTACCGCGTAAATTTAAAGTCGCTATTGCCATTCCTCCTTACAATGATACCGATGCGTATATTAATGATATTGCACTAATCGCTATTGCTGAGGGTGAAAAGCTGATTGGCTTTAATGTGGCAGTAGGGGGCGGTTTGGGGATGACGTTTGGACGTTTGGATACTTATCCACGTCTAGCCGATACCATTGGCTTTTGCACGCCAGAGCAAGTACTCGATGTGTGCTATCAGATTGTCGCGATCCAACGGGATTATGGTAATCGTACAGATCGTAAACTCTCGCGCTTTAAATATACCATTGATAAATACGGCTTAGATTGGTTTAAAACCGAACTCAATCAACGGTTAGGCTGGGAGTTAGCCGATGCAAAACCTGCAAAATTTACTACAACAGGTGATCAATTTGGCTGGCATCAAACCGCTGATGGGCGCTGGCATTTAACCTTAAGGGTTGAGTATGGTCGGGTCAAAGATACTGACGAGTACCAGCTCAAAACCGCATTAGCTCAACTCTCGCAGTACGCTTTGGATCATGCATGGTCAGATTTCCGTGTGCGTTTAACGGCTAATCAGAACCTAGTATTGGCTAATATTGAGGAAGCGGAAAAGGCTACTGTTGAAGCCTTACTCCAACGCTATCAATATCAAACGGATGCTAAACATATTTCGGGGTTACGCCGTAATTCGATTGCTTGCGTGTCACTCAATACCTGCCCGCAAGCGATGGCGGAAGCTGAGCGTTATATGCCAAGCTTTTTGGATAAATTAGAGCCCGCTTTAAATAAATACGGATTGTTTCAAGACGAAATTAAAATCCGTATGACAGGTTGCCCCAATGGTTGCGGGCGCTCGGTTGCAGCAGAAATTGGTTTAATTGGTAAATCCCCTGGACGTTATAATCTCTATTTAGGGGGCGGGTTTGAAGGTGAACGTTTAAATAAGCTTTATCGTGAAAACTTAGACGAGAAAGCTATTATCAACGAATTAGATGCCTTATTTGCCAAGTACTCGGTTGAGCGTTTACAAGGTGAACACTTCGGTGATTTTGTGATTCGTGTGGGAATCATTAAAGCGACTTTAGTGGGTAGTGAGTTTCATCAATAGTCTTTGACTACCTTTGAGTACCTACGACATTTCATTAAGAGTTAAGAATCAAATTCTTAGCTCTTTTTTTATGTTTATTAAAACCGCCTCTAGAAGGCTCATGTGATTGTTGGGCTAGAGTCGCTTTGACTCATATTGCGGGGGCATACTTGAGCTAATCGTAAGCTAGATACCAAGATGGATGACCATGACTCTAATCATGGTCATATCATTTTGGCTTACGCTAAAGAAGATTTATGAGGTTTGGTAGGGGGATTCGTTTGTGCTAGTAAGCTCAATTTACGAGTCTGGCTCAAATGGTCGCTGGCATTGTTCATGGCTAAGGCATTGAGAATGCGTTGGCAGATTTCCAGAAATGTCTTCATAGTAAGTTCCTCCCGACGTTTAAAGCCGGTTATCACTAAGTACTCTACATGAGTAATTTTCGAACCAGCTATCTAGATGAATTTAGCGCTCTTTTTTATGAAATGAAAGGAAGAAAATTTGAATTGCTTATTCATTTTTTACATAAAGGATTAAAATTTAGTCGCTAGAAAAGCGGGTAAATAGCAAGTGTCTTGTCGAGTCAGGGGAACTTCTAGCACAATATTAGCCTCATTCTTAGGGGCTAATGATGAATAATCCGATTGTGATGACTGTGGGGTTGCTGATTTGTAGCAATGTATTTATGACTTTTGCATGGTATGCACACTTAAAAGAGCTTAATAATAAACCGTGGATTATTGCGGCTTTGGTGAGTTGGGGAATTGCTTTGTTTGAGTACTTATTACAAGTACCTGCGAATCGGATGGGTTATACCGTGCTCAGTGTAGGGCAACTAAAAATCATTCAAGAGGTCATTACTCTTGCCGTCTTTGTGCCTTTTTCGGTGTATTACATGAAAGAGCCGCTCAAGTTGGATTATTTATGGGCAGGGCTATGTTTGGTAGGTGCCGTATATTTTATGTTTAGAAGTAAAATGGCGTAATAATTTAACAGGGTCAAAACCGATTTATAGAGACTGAACGGCGACTCGAAACTCAGTACTAAAGATGCTAAATTTCAAATTATAACAATAGGGTACTCTAATAGTGGGGCTTAAAATTAGAGTAATAGATTAAGGTCAATAAAAAAGTGGCTAATAAATATGAAGATAAAATATACCATTAGCTTAAAAAATGGTAAGACCTACCATGCGGGGGCAATAGAGCAAGTGGGCACCTTTTTAATATTACATGATATTCGTGAGTGCTGGCATAAGGAGTTACGGATTCCGACGGCAGAAATTTCGGAAGTCTACATGCCGATGATGCCTGAGCATGTGGCAGACTTAAGCAATCAAGCCTTAATCAATCTTATCTTAATAGCCATTCTAGGGGTGTTGCTTTTAATAATGGTGTTTACTAGTTAGTACTTTATTACTTGTGTTACAGTAGAGCACCTTAGCATTTTAAGAGAGCTAAACAGATCATCCTAAAAACTGTTTTAGCTCTAAAAATAGCATTATGTCGACACTTTGCTAAAAATAAAGCATTAAGTGCCTCTCATAACTAAGATATTAACCTCAAACATAGGGTTACAAATATCACTGTAACTCCATTAAAATTTCCCCTAATATCCCCTTTTTCCGCATCAAATTGCAGATTTATCAGGGTTGCATCTTTCAATCTATCTCTTTTAGCCTATAATGTTGCGCCTTGACCCATATCAAAGAACATTGCTTAACAGCGACTAACTGTTGACACTTACAAGCACTAGCTCGGAGTAGGATGGATGAATAATCACCAAAGCCAAGGTTCGGTTGACGAAACCTTTTTAGACGGCGAACACGCGCTCTTTTTAGAGCAAATGTACTTACAATATAAACAATCGCCCGAATCTATGTCACCTGAGTGGCGTGAGTACTTTAGTAATCTCGATCAGAATCAATTCAATGGAGCACGCTCTAGCTCATTCCAACAATTGGCAGCCGAAGGCCCAGAAGCTTTAGAACGTCGCAGCATCCAAGTAAAAGTGTCTCGCTTAATCAATGCCTATCGTAATTTAGGTCATTTCCAAGCGGATACTAATCCATTAGGTGATTACGCTTATAAACAAGAAGTCCCTCAACTGACCTTTGAACACCATCAGCTGACAGGTGTGGATGGTGAAACAGTTTTTGATCCGGGTTCATTCAATATTGCTGCAAAGCCGACCCTTAATAATATTGCCCATGCTTTAAAAGAAACTTATACGCGTAGTATTGGTTTTGAATACATGCATATTATGGATGAAGAAGAAAAGCGTTGGTTGCAAAAGCGCATCGAATTGAGCATGGGCAACGCTAATTTATCCAATGATGATCGTAAAACTTTATTACGTCATTTAACCGCTGCAGAAGTATTTGAACAGTACTTACATCGTCGCTATGTAGGTCAAAAACGCTTTGGTTTAGAGGGTGGCGAGAGCTTAATCCCTATGTTGAAAACCATGGTGCAAAAATTTGGCGAGTTTGGTGCGAAAGAAGTCGTCTTTGGTATGGCGCATCGTGGTCGCTTAAATGTATTAATCAATGTGATGTGTAAACCTTCAGGTGTACTCTTTGCTGAGTTCGAAGGTAAAGTTGAAGATTCTAATTTCACGGGTGACGTGAAATACCATAAAGGTTATTCCTCTGATGTACAGACCCCCGGTGGTTCAGTACATATGGCATTAGCCTTTAATCCCTCGCATTTGGAAATTGTCAGCCCTGTGGTTGAAGGTTCGGTACGTGCTCGCCAAGATCGTCGTGGCGATGCAACAGGTACTGAAGTACTGGGTATTGTTATCCACGGTGATGCTGCATTTGCGGGTCAAGGTGTGGTAATGGAAACCTTTAATATGGCGCAAACTCGTGGCTATCGTACTCACGGTACTATCCACGTAGTCATTAATAATCAAGTAGGTTTCACCACCAGTACGGTCGCCGATAGTCGTTCGACTTATTACCCGACTGACGTTGCGAAAATGATCAATGCGCCTATTTTCCACGTTAATGGTGATGATCCTGAAGCGGTTATTTATGTAGCGCAATTAGCGGCTGAATATCGTGATCGTTTCCGTAAGGATGTGGTGGTTGACTTAGTTTGCTATCGTCGTTTAGGTCATAACGAGGCTGATGAGCCTGCGATGACCCAACCGGTGATGTACGACATTATTCGCAATTTACCGACCACTCGTACCCAATACGCCAATAAGCTAGTGGCTCAAGGTGTAATCACTCAAGAAGACGCTGATGGTTATATTAAAGCTTATCGTGCTCATTTAGATAACGGTGATGTGGTTTGCGAAAACTACCATAACACGGGCTTACCTTCTGAGTTACAAACGCATTGGAAAACCTATCTCGAAGGCAAATGGCGTGATGATGTGAATACCACTTATCCAGCCGAGCGTATTAAAGCCTTAACTAGTGAGTGGATTAGCAACATTCCAGCAGACTTTGTCGTGCATCCTCGTGTACTCAAAGTATTTGAAGCGCGCGCTGAAATGGGACGTGGCGAAAAACCTGCTGATTGGGGCTTTGGCGAGACATTAGCGTATGCCACTTTAGTAGAAGAAGGCATTGATGTTCGTCTATCTGGTCAGGATTGTGGTCGTGGTACGTTCTCACATCGTCATGCTGTACTCCATAATCAAAAACAGCGTCAACAATGGGTTCCACTAAAACACACTGGCGAAAACCAAGGTGATTTTACCGTTATTGACTCAGTACTGTCTGAAGAGGCTGTACTAGCGTTCGAATATGGTTATGCCACTGCTGAGCCTACTGCTCTCGTGATTTGGGAAGGTCAGTTTGGTGACTTCGTCAATGGCGCTCAAGTCGTTATCGACCAGTTCATTAGCTCGGGTGAGCAAAAATGGAATCGTCTATGCGGTCTTGTAATGTTCTTACCACACGGTTTTGAAGGTCAAGGCCCTGAGCATTCTTCAGCCCGTTTAGAGCGTTTTGTGCAGTTATGTGCACAAGAAAATATGCAAATTGTAGTGCCCTCTACTCCTGCACAAACCTTCCATATGTTACGCCGTCAAATGCTGCGTAACTATCGTAAGCCTTTGATTGTGTTTACACCTAAGAGCTTGTTACGCCATCCATTAGCAGTGAATGACCTGAAAGATTTTACCGAAGGTAAATTCCAACTAGTGATTGATGATGTGGATGCTGTTACTCCAGAAGCGAAAGCAAAAGTTGATCGTGTGGTAATGTGTAGTGGCAAAGTGTACTACGATCTACTCGAAGAACGTCGTAAACAAAATCTCGACAATGTTGCGATTGTACGTATCGAGCAACTGTATCCTTTCCCAGCGAAAGAGTTGAACGAAACTGTACGTCAATACACCAACATGAAAACGGTTTTATGGTGTCAAGAAGAGCCAGTTAACCAAGGCGCGTGGGATGGTATCCGTCACCGTTTTGAAGTGTTCGATGCCGCCGAAATTACCTGTGTTAGCCGCCCCTCTTCAGCAGCTCCTGCTGTAGGTTCGCTCTATGTACATCAGAAACAACAACGTGCATTAGTCGCCGAAGCCTTAGGTTTAGTGACTGAGTAAACGATAAGTACTTTGCATACTAAAGTACTCAATAACAGCCCAACCTAGTGTTGGGCTGTTTTTTTTAAGATTGGGGGTTTTGAAAGTATTTGATTAGGCTCTATATGGATATCAAGTACTTGCTAATGAAGAGATTACAATTGGGTAAAGTCAGGCTCATCGTCAAATAAATTAACAGTAGGTCTCCAGCGATAAATCTTTAGGCTTATTTTGCCACTCTCTTGAAATACTATCCCTTCTGCTGCTAATAAAATACGTTGCAGCTCTGCACCATCAGTCGATAATTTACCTAAACTGATTAAGCCTTGTGAGTTTATGACTCGTTGCCACGGTACATCAGAGTCGGGAGGTAGGGCATGTAAAGCATTACCCACCATACGAGCGTGGCGAGGTAAACCAATCATGCGAGCAATATCCCCATAAGTAGCCACTTTCCCCACAGGAATTTCAAGTACCTTTTGATAAATACGTTGATAGTGATTGAGTGTGGTTTGGGTAGTTTCTAACATACCTTAAAGTACTTGCTGGCTTACGAAGAAACATCATAATACATTGACTAATGCCATTTACAGCTAAACGCTGGCTTACTTAGACTTGCTTGTGGTGAGTCCCCTCACCTAAGATAGTCATTTTTGCCATACAAAGTGTTAGGGGTTAGCGGCGTGCTATTATCGGTTGAAGAGTACCGTAATTGGTCTAATAAAAAAGTTACTTTGGTAGGTATGTCTGGAGTAGGTAAGACCTATTTGTCCGGTATGCTGCGCCAACATAATTGGTTTCATTACTCAGGTGATTATCGAATCGGGGCGCGTTATTTAGACGAAGCTATCCTCGATATGATCAAAGAGCAAGCCATGCAAGTCCCGTTTTTACGTGATCTACTGCGTAAAGATTGGATTTATATTCGCAATAACATTACCGTCGATGATTTGGGACCTGTATTAGCTTTTGTAGGCAAATTGGGTAATCCAGTTTTAGGTGGGGTAGCCTTAGCTGATTTTGTGCGTCGTCAAGCGCAATATCGTGATGCTGAAATCAAAGCAATGCTGGATGTGCCTGAGTTTATTCAAAAAGCGCAGACTATTTATGGTTACTCACATTTTGTGAATGATGTGGGGGGAAGCTTATGTGAGTTGGATCAGCCAGGTGTGACAGAGTTATTAGCTGAAAATACCTTGATTTTATACATTCAAGTCACCACTAAAGCAGAAGAGCAAAAGCTGATTGATCGCGCCAAAAGTGACCCTAAACCCCTGTATTATCGCCCTGAGTTTTTAAAAGAGCAGTTGGCAGTTTACCTAACAGAGCAAGGTTTACCGAATGCTGAGGCTATGGTACCTGATGATTTTACCCGTTGGGTCTTTCCACGCTTATTCCATTCACGAATCCCGCGTTATGAGGCAATTGCTCGTGATTATGGTTACACCGTGACTTCTGAAGAGGTTGCCAAAGTGAAAAATGAAGCCGATTTTAATGCATTAATTGAAACCGCCATTGCGCGGCGTGCCTAAGGATTAAATGATTCCATGCCAGTTGTAGCCCATTCTCAGTTGCCCGCCTTTGAACGCTTGCGTGAAGAAGGTCATATTGTGCTTGATGAAGTTCGTGCCTCACATCAAGACATTCGTGAGTTGCATATTGGTTTATTGAATATGATGCCTGATGCCGCTTTGATGGCAACGGAGCGGCAATTTATTCGTTTGATTAGTGCCTCTAATCTTATTGCGCAATTTCATGTTCATGTATTTACATTGCCTAGCATTCCTAGAAGTGAAAAAGCTCAGGAGTACATCAATCAATATTATGAAACGTTTGAAAATTTAAAACGTGAAGGGTTGGATGCACTCATTCTCAGTGGAGCGAATCCACAAGCAGCTAATTTACGTGATGAGCCATTTTGGCATGAGTTAACTCAAGTGATTGAGTGGGCGAATCAAAAGGTGACGACAACAATGTGTTCCTGTTTGGCTACTCATGCTGTAGTGGAGCACTTGTATGGCTTAAAGCGTCAACGCTTACCCGAAGGAAAATGTTGGGGTGTATTTGCTCATACCTTAGCGGCACCTAGTCACCCATTAGTATCAAATCTCAACACGAAGTTTGATACCCCTCACTCACGCTTTAATGATGTGAGTCGCGAGGCTTTCGAATCTAAAGGGTTGCGAGTACTCGCAGAAAGCCAAAAAGCGGGAGTGCATATTGCGGTAAGTCCCGATTTATTTCGATGGGTCTTTTTGCAGGGGCACCCTGAGTATGATCGTGCCAGCCTTTTGAAGGAATATAAGCGCGATATTACCCGTTGGCATTCGGGGCAATATAAAACCTGCCCACCTATTCCGTACCAAATGATTGATACTCGTATGGAGCCATTATTAAATGAATTTGCGCATCGAGTAGCGCAAGCTAAACTTAATGGTAATCCTATGCCCGAACTACCTGAGTCGATGCTTTGGTCGGGTATTCATAATACATGGGGCGATACTGCGAAAGCTTTATTTAGTAATTGGATTGGCAAAATGTACCAAGTTACTCATCATGAGCGTAGTATTCCTTTTATGGACGGCGTAGATCCCAACGATCCTCTTGGTTTATTAGGAAACCCCGCATAATGTTACGTTGGCTGCTCAGAATTCTTACTTTAATAGTCTTTGTTACTAGTGTTCGTATGGCGATAGGCTATTGGCAATATGATGAGTTTGAACCTGATGTTGCTCAACTTTTCACTCAACAAATTACTCCTCAAGTACTGGATCAACACATTGTCGATGCGTTGAGTAAGGGAAATGCCGACGATGCCCGTCTTTATATTCAATTAGGTCAAACTTTTGGTATAGCCATAGATAGCAGTCGCTATGAAGCTCAATTACAAGCTTTAGATGATCCCATTAATGTAGCCACTCGTGCAGTCACTGAGTTTGCGAGTGGTTTTATGGGAGGCTCAGCGGAGAGTGGTGCCGGTGTTGTGGGAGCGATTACGTCTGATTTTACAGTGGTGGGGGATGTTCGCGATTTATGGGAACAATATGAGCTGTACTCACAAAATAAGCCGACTAGCGATCTTATTGTAGCTTTGGCGGGTGTCGGTGTGGGGTTAACCGCAGCCACTGTAGTGAGTGCTGGAACAGCTAGCCCTGCCAAAGCGGGCGTATCTACTCTTAAAATGGCGACACGCACAGGGCGTTTAACGCCACGTTTTCAAGCCTATTTATTGCGTCAAGCCAGTAATGTATTTGATACCAAAGCCTTTATGCGTACTATAAAGGCCGAGCAAAATATCGATGGTGTTCGTCATGCCGTTCAATCAGCTTATCAGCCTGCGGCGGTAGATACTTTGACAGGATTAGCCTCTCACACTAATTCTATACGCCAAGCTAGTTCTATAGTTGATACAGTACACTTACTTCAGTATGTCGATAATGCTGATGATTTAAGAAGATTAGAAAAAATAACAGTTAAATACGGCTCTGAAACTAAAGGGATTATGAAATTATTAGGTAAGGGAGCCATTGGTACTATAAGAGTGTTGAGGCGTACCACTGAGTTGGTCGTCAGTTTAGTGTCAACACTTTTATCATTCTTGGGTATGTTATTGGTTTGGCGCCGATAAAGTACTCATCCTTAAAAAACGCTACCGCAGGATCAAAAGGGAGAGATGGGCTATGCAAGAAGATAACCCACGTTACATTAGTCGTTTAACACGCGATACTTTAGCATTGGTATTAGCGGGTGGGCGCGGTTCACGTTTATATGAGCTAACAGATAGACGGGCTAAACCTGCTGTTTATTTCGGCGGTAAGTTCCGAATTATCGATTTTCCTCTCTCCAATTGTGTCAACTCAGGCATTCGCCGCATAGGAGTATTGACCCAATATAAAGCCCATTCATTGATTCGTCATATTATGCGCGGCTGGTCTACGTTTCGTAGTGAGTTAGGTGAATTTGTTGAAGTACTACCCGCCTCACAACGTACGGATGGCGATTGGTATCAAGGTACGGCTGATGCGATTTATCAAAATTTAGACATCGTTGAAACCTTACGTCCTAAATATGTATTAGTACTTTCAGGTGACCATATTTACAAAATGGATTACGGTCAAATGTTAGCGTATCACGTTGAAACGGGCGCTGATATGACCGTGTCTTGTGTGGCGGTATCGCTAGAGGATGCAAAAGGCTTTGGCGTGATGAATGTCGATGAAACAAATCGCGTAATTGGTTTTGATGAAAAACCTAAAGAACCTAAACCGATGCCTAATTCCGATTTAGCGTTAGCCTCCATGGGTAATTATATTTTTAATACTGAGTTTTTATTCGATCAATTACACAAAGATGCCCAAAACCCTAATTCTAGTCGTGATTTTGGTAAGGATATTATTCCCGCTATTATTAATGACCATAAGGTTTATGCCTACCCCTTTAAAGACCCCTTCACAGGCGAGCAGCCGTACTGGCGTGATGTAGGTACGATTGATGCGTTTTGGGAGGCTAATATGGAGTTAGTATCAGTACAGCCAGAATTAAATCTGTATGACGAGAAATGGCCTATTTTGACCCATCATCGCCAATTGCCCTCAGCCAAATTCGTATTCCAAGAACCAGGTCGTGAAGGTAAAGCATTAGATTCTATCGTGTCAGCAGGTTGTGTGATTTCGGGTGCTGATATTCGTAATTCGTTATTATTTTCTAATGTGAAAGTGCATTCTTATGCACAAGTACGCGATTCAGTTATTTTGCCAGAGGTTGATATTGGACGACATTGCCGAATTTATCGCGCGGTGATTGATCGTGGTTGTATTTTACCCGAGGGCACAGTTATTGGCGAAAATCGTGAAGAAGATAAAAGACGTTTTCGTGTGACTGATAAAGGTATTACGTTAGTAACGCCTGAAATGCTGGGGCAGAAAGGGCCTGCTAGTGTGGGTTAAATAGAGTACTTCGCTATACTGAAAGAGTACTGTTCAGTACTCTTTCAAAAGTAGTAGCTAGAATAAGCTATTACACAATTTTCTTCATAGCGGTCATATAACCACGTAATTCTTCACCCACGATTTCTACGGAGTGATTACGGATCATGGCATTAACTTGGACTAATTGATGGTTATCTACACCATTATCTTTTACATCTAAGCCTTTACCAATTACGTCAGTCTTAATGCCTTTCATGAAAGGTGCTAGTAAGGGACGCGCAGCTTGGTCGAATAAGTAGCAACCGTATTCAGCTGTATCAGAAATCACCACATTCATCTCATACAGTTTGCGACGTGCAATCGTATTAGCGATCAATGGGGTTTCATGAAGTGATTCATAATAAGCGGACTCTTCAAGAATACCTGCTTGAACCATGGTTTCATAAGCGAGTTCTACACCTGCACGTACCATAGCGACCATTAAGATACCTTTATCAAAGTACTCTTGTTCGCTAATCGCGTCTGTAGTAGCGGCTTGTTTTTCAAAGGCGGTTTCAGCAGTAGCCGCTCTCCAACGATGCAAATCATAGTCATCGTTTGCCCAGTCAGCCATCATAGTACTGGAGAATTTACCAGACATAATATCGTCTTGATGCTTTTGGAACAGCGGACGCATAATGTCTTTGAGTTCTTCAGATAATTCAAAAGCTTTGATTTTAGCTGGATTGCTGAGGCGATCCATCATGTTGGTAATGCCACCGTGCTTTAACGCTTCGGTAACGGTTTCCCAACCGTACTGAACCAATTTTGCAGCAAAGCTTGGTTCAATACCTTCTTCGATCATTTTGTCGTAGCATAAAATCGAGCCCGTTTGCAGCATACCGCATAGAATGGTTTGCTCACCCATCAGATCAGATTTTACTTCGGCAATCGGTGAAGATTCCAATACGCCTGCACGATGACCCCCTGTGGCAACCGCTAAGGCTTTGGCAATACGTAAGCCATCACCATTTGGATCATTTTCACGATGTACTGCGATTAGGGTAGGTACACCAAAGCCACGGACATATTCAGCACGAACTTCAGAGCCGGGGCATTTTGGGCACATTAGCGTTACAGTCAAATCCTTGCGAATTTGCATACCTTCTTCAACTAAATTGAAACCATGTGCATAGTCTAGACATGCGCCCGATTTCATTAATGGCATAATGGCATTGACGACTGAAGTATGTTGCTTATCAGGCGTTAAGTTCATCACGATGTCAGCCGTAGGAATTAGCTCTTCATAAGTACCGACTTTGAAACCATTTTCGGTCGCGTTTTTCCAAGATTTGCGCTTTTCTGCAATAGCTTCAGGGCGTAAGGTGTAGCTCACATTTAAGCCACTATCACGCATATTTAAACCTTGGTTTAGACCTTGAGCGCCACAACCTACGATCACGATTTTTTTGTCGCGGATGTACTCAATGCCTTCTGAGAATTCGTCAGGTTCCATAAAGCGGCACTTGCCTAATTCTTCTAATTGAACACGCAATGGCAAGGTATTGAAATAATTCTGACCCATGTCAGCTAACTCCCTATTCGGAATGGAATGATAGATTGAACAGCGCACTTTAATAGAACATACGCAGCACGTAAACTGCTATCTATAGTCACTTGACTAATAATCAAGTACTCGGCAAGTACTGATTTAAAATCGGTTATTAGCTTCGTACTCTAACCTTTACATTTATGGCTTTAATTTGTACATAGAAGTGGAAGTAGTGGCGGGCTCTAACTCTGAGTAGTTTTCAGGAATAGTAAAAAGTTTTTGATCTAGGGGAGTTGTTTTGATTTCTGCTAGTTCCTCTACGGTATTTTGAGAGAGATTACTATTTTTAAGTACTAATTTGGTTTCAAATACAAGGCTAGTAAGATTAATAGTTGATTTAGAGGTATTTTGAATACGTGCAGATTCAGCCGCTAATTCATTCATAAAATCAAACATCTGGCTAAATTTTTGTAAATCAGTTTCACTAATCACTGGGTGTGGAGCGTAGCAAACTTCATGAATGGGTTGGGAAAGTACTTTATAACGTGCTAATTTGCAGGGCTTCCCTAAGATTAAATCCGTTTTAGTATCATATTCCGTTGTAACATTAGGTTGCGGCAGGGTTAGCATTTTTTGAGCTTGTTCTAAGCGTTTGGTTGCTACTAAGCGTTGCGCTTCCGGTAAGTCATTAATTTGTTTTTTGAGTTGGTCGGTAAATTGACTTTGCATGTCAACCAGTTTGCGAGTGCGAGTTTGAATAGTTTCTAGATCGGAGCGTACAAAAGACTGTGATTTGGCGTCGATATTAAACAAAGTATGTTTGTCATGGTCATAAAGCAAATAAAAGTTACTGCCATTACGTTGCATGCGAACTTTAGAGCCTTGAATTTGAATAATAGTGGGGTAACCGAATACACTATTGAGCTGGTTAGTATACACTAGCTCCGTGTCGGCATGACCTAGGTGTGGATAAGATCCTAAATAAACTATTAATAAATAACTAATAGGGCTATAAAAAAATAGACGGTGATACATCGTAATTTTGATATCCGTGATGAGCTTGGGGCATGTGGGGTCGTGGTGTAACGTTAGCTGTACTGGGTATTAAATATACAACAAAATAGCCTCATCGGTTAATTAACATAAGCAGAAATTGAAGTTTAGACGACACACAACAACAGTATGTTAGCGTAATGACATTAGTGTAAAATTCGCATCCATTTAGTAACTGGTAACATAATTACTACCGTTCATGCTAAATGATTCAGATAACAAAGGTCGCTCTAGCGACGAGTAGGACAAAACTTGGCTCAGGATTCGACACAACAGCCTCAGACGATTGAGCATCAATCACGTCAATCAGTCTGGGTGTATGGTTATAAAGGAGTGGTGTGGGTGTTCTCCTTAATAGGTAGAGTATTTCGTATTGGTTTTGTAGCCGCCTTGATTATTGGTTTGTTGGCATTGGTGGTCTATGCCATGCAACTTGATGAGCAGGTAAAAAACCAATTCGAGGGTAAGCGTTGGGAGTTGCCAGCGCGGGTGTTTGCTCGACCGCTAGAGCTGTTTAAAGGGCAAGTACTTTATGGTGATCATTTAGAGCGCGAACTCAGATTACTGGGCTATCGACAAGTATCAGAAGTAGTAGAAACAGGTCAATACATCCGTAAAGGTGAGACGTTTGATATTTATAGTCGTGGTTTTGAGTTTGCCGACGATAAAGAAGCGGCTCGTCATATCAAACTCACTATTAGCAAAGGTAAGGTCAGTTCTTTACAAGAGATGGGTAAAGACGAAGTGGTACAGATGCGTATCGAGCCATTACTGATTGGTAATATTTTCCCTCGCAAAAATGAAGACCGTATTCTAGTACGTATCCAAGATATGTCCCCAGTACTGTTGAATGGTTTGATTGCGGTGGAAGACCGACGTTTTTATGAGCATAAAGGCGTTAACCCTATGGCTATCGCACGTGCCATGGTAGCGAATATGAAAGCTGGGGAAGCAGTACAAGGCGGTAGTACGATTACCCAACAATTAGTGAAAAACTTTTATTTAACCAATGAGCGTAAATTAGAACGTAAATTTAAAGAAGCACTGATGGCGGTACTACTGGAATTACGTTATTCCAAACAAGAGATTCTAGAAGCTTATTTAAATGAAATTCACTTAGGTCAAGATGGTGGTCGTGCCATTCATGGCTTTGGTATGGCGGCACAGTTTTACTTTAATCGTCCCATTAAAGAGTTAAAGCCTGAGCAAATTGCCATGTTGATTGCTTTAGCAAAGGGAGCTGTTTATTACAATCCGCGTAAATCCCCTGAGCGTGCGTTAGAGCGGCGTAATTTAGTACTGACTGTAATGGAGCAAGAAAAAGTCATTACTCATGAAGCGGCGGTTGAGGCTAAAGCTCGTCCACTAGGCATTGCAGCGTTACAACCGACTTCTGGTGCTAGCCCTTTTCCGGCGTATTTGGATTTAGTACGTGAGCAATTAAAACGGGATTACAGTGCTGAGGATTTGAATAGTGAGGGCTTATTAATCTTCACCTCTATGGATCCTATTGTGCAGCTGATGGCTGAAAATATCTTGATTAAACGGGTTGAGCAATTAGAGCGCTCAGAACGTATCACTAAGGGCATGCTCAATGGTGTGCTGATTATTAGCTCAGTACAAGGCGGAGAAATTGGGGCTTTAGTGGGAGGGCGCAATGTGCGCTATCCCGGCTATAATCGAGCGTTGATGTCAAAACGCCAAATTGGGTCACTGGTCAAACCCGCCATTTATCTAGCGGCATTAGAGCAACCCGCTAAATATACATTAGCCACACGTATTAATGATGGTCCTGTAACGGTGAAATTAGGCAAGAGTAAGTTCTGGGAGCCGGGTAACTACGATAAAAAACATATGGGCTACATACCGCTAATCAAAGCACTCAGTTTATCACGCAATACGCCTGCAGTAAGGGTGGGTGTAGACGTCGGTTTAGAGCGGGTTATTCAAGTACTTAAGGGGTTAGGTATTACCTCGCCTATTCCACAGTATCCGTCCATTTTATTGGGTGCTTTGGAAATGAGCCCTATGGAAGTACAACAGATGTACCATACCTTAGCGGCGGGCGGGTCTTATTCACCTTTAAGAGCCATTCGTAGTGTTATGAATGAAAGTACAGGTCAAGTACTCACGCGTTATCCTTTAACGGTACAACAAGTAGCAAAGCCTGAGTCTGTTGAATTACTCACTTTTGGGCTGAATAACGTTACTACTAATGGTACTGCAAAAGCTTTACAAGGTTATCTGCCTGCATGGAAACGGGTAGCCGGTAAAACAGGAACCACCAATGATAAAAAAGACAGTTGGTTTGCGGGTTATTCAGGTGAGCATGTCATTACCGCATGGGTCGGACGTGATGATAATAAGGAAACAAATCTAACAGGCGGTACGGGTGCCTTGAAGCTATGGGGAGATATGATGAAAGTACTTCCTAGTAATGCTTTACGTATTGGACAATCTTCTCGCTTAGTATGGGCTGATATTGATGCCGATACCGGACAGCGAGCCAACCCAGCTTGTAGTGTGGCGCAACGAATTCCGTTTGCTAAAGGTAGTGTACCGGGTCAAGTCCGACCTTGCGAAATTCCCGTACAGCCTGCGGTCATTGAAGGAGCCGTCCCACAACAGCCTGTAGTGCCGGGCAGACCTGCAACTACTGTAGTTGCTCCTCGCCCTGCTCAACCACAGCAACCTAATCCAACCGTACGCCCTGTTCCTCAACAGCCGCGTCAACCGAGCCGTCCTGCTCCTCAAGGTAAAGAATCGGGTTGGGTCGATGAATTAATGCAATAAGGATCACTATGAACAAGTTACAACCAAAGGGTCATTTGCGTTTAGCGTTTGTTATTGTTACAGCATTAGGAGTGAGTGCTTGTGCACCGACGCCTATAGTGCCTGTAGCAACGGATTCAGTCGCTATTACTGCCTATCCTGACAATGCTCAAAACAGTAGTGTAGTACCTGATGATGGTATGATGTATTACGATGAGGGCGGGGATGAGTATTATACTGAAACGCCAGTACCTGAGTACTATGAGCCACCTCGCCCCGCGCCTACGCCTGTAGCTCCCCGTCCCGTGCCGCGTCCTGCACCTGTAGTGACACCTACTCCGAAACCACCCAAAAAGCCCCCTGTTGTTAATACCATTATTGCTGAATCTACGACTCGCCCCTTGCAAGATGCGGGTAGCGTACAAGTAGAAACATTGGATGTTAAACGTCCTAACTCAAATAGTGGCTATGGTTTTAAAGCTACTCCAACACCTAAATCTACGGTGAGTACTTCGGTTACTACTAAAAGTACTACCACTCTTTCGACTGAGCGAACGACTCGTATTGGTGGTGGAGCCTCCGTACCGAAACCTACCGTATCGCCGCGCTCTTATCCGCTTTCACCTGCGGCAGGCAGTTTATTAGAGTCTGCCAAAAATGAAGCTAGCCGTAATAACCTTGGTCGAGCAGGAGAGTTGATGGAGCGGGCTTTACGCATGGAGCCAAATAATCCTACCTTGTGGATGCAGTTAGCTCAATTTAGAAGACAGCAAGGTGATACCTCTCAAGCGGTTTCAATGGCAAAAAAGGCAGCACAAGTTCAACCTGATGATACAGGACTAGAGCAGCAATCATGGCGTTTTATCGCCGATGTTTATCGTGCATCAGGTAATCAAGCCGGAGTGGCTGAGGCAATGTCTCACCTGTGAATGCTGTAACTTCCAAAGGCAAGGATTCAACTACGGCTGAAGCACCAGACTTAGAACAGTGGCTAGCCGAAGAGGGCGCATTTGCCAAAGCCATTCAAGGCTTTCAAGTGCGCCCACAACAACGCTCAATGGCTCAAGCCGTTCAAGAGGCGATTCAACAGTCTAAAACGGCTTTGATTGAAGCTGGGACAGGCGTGGGCAAAACCTTTGCTTACCTTTTGCCTGCGTTGGCTTCAGGTCAAAGAGTCATTATTTCCACGGGTAGTAAAACGCTGCAAGATCAGCTTTATTTCAAAGATTTGCCCCTTGTTCGCAAAGTACTTAATAATGGTTTAAAGACTTCCTTACTCAAAGGTCGCTCTAATTATCTATGTTTGCATCGTTTGGATTTAGCTGATCATGATGGGCTTTTTAATGATCCTCGTTCCGTAGGGCATTTACGTAAAGTTAAAAGCTGGTCGGGGCTAACCAAAGCCGGTGATATTGCTGAACTTACTACTGTACCGCGTGATGCTGAAATTTGGGGACGAGTGACCTCTACGATTGATAGCTGTTTAGGTGCTGATTGCGAGTACTATGAGGAATGTCATGTTGTAGCGGCACGCCGTAAAGCTCAAGAAGCGGATGTGGTAGTGGTTAATCATCATTTGTTTTTTGCCGATATGGCATTGAAAGAAAAGGGATTTGGTGAGCTACTACCGAATGCTAAAGTAGTAGTATTAGATGAAGCTCATCAACTACCGGATATTGCTTCTGAGTTTTTTAGCCATAGTTTTAGCAGTCGCCAAGTACTCGACTGGATACGCGATACTCGTACTGAAGTACAGCTTAATGCAG
>JBDKGX010000037.1:0-22049 GCA_039797965.1 Pseudomonadota bacterium | reverse complement strand
TTGGCGAGGGCTTGAGTCGGTTTTACTAATAATGCGTGGGTAATAGGGTCAAGCCAAAAGCGTTGTAAGGCAGCATTACGCAAAAAGGTTTTATGTTGTAGCCAACGGGGTGACATGGGTGCAGGATAATGAGTCAATTGCATAAACGCGGGGGCATGCAAAAACTGATAAGCCCGCCACCACGCGTGTAAAACTAAATGTACAGTCGCTAGGGTATAAAGCCCTAAGGCAATTTCAACCAACATTAAACCGACCTGCATAAGCGTGGCAAAAATCAAAGAGCTTTTAATATCGGTTTGTACCTGAGCACTCAGCCATGCATACACAACGGTCAATACTCCCACTAGACCAATCAAATAGCTCAGGGCATGAGTCATCTCAATCAAGGGTGCAGCGCGTAATAATAAGTACACCCCCGCATGTACCATCACTGAGCCATAATAAACAGCACTGGAAGGCGTAGGCCCTTCTAAAGCATGTGTAATCCATGAGCTAAACGGCAATTGAGCAGATTTTGCAAAAGCCGCTATTAATAATCCTAAGGTCAAGAGGGATAGTTGTAAGCTGCTGAGCTGGATAGTTGTTACGGAGTTAATCAGTACTTGCCAATCTACCGAATGAAAAAAATATAACGCCACAAATAAAGCTAAAATAAAACCAGCATCCCCAATGCGATTGGTAATAAAAGCACGTTGAGCATTTAAAGTAGCGGTCGGGCGTTTCCAGTTATAAGCAATTAATAAATACGAGCTAACCCCCGCTAGTTCCCAGCCGACAAAAGTGAGTGCTGCATTACCACCCAGCCAAATCAACTCCATCGCCAAACAAAATAGCATCAGCATCATAAAAAAGCGCTGAAACGCTGCTTCACGATGTAAGTAATTGACGGAAAAGCGCACTACCAATAACAGAATAATACTCAAAGCCGTCGCGACACTCAGGCTTAAGCCATCCAGTAGTAAGTTAAAATCAATATGGACAATACCACTATTAATCCAAGTACTCCCTTGAATGGTGTCAAACCGAAAACCTAGTAAATACAAAGTACTAAATAATAAGAGTAATACAGTCGAGAGCGTAATCGCTCCTACTGCAGCAAGACTAGTAGTTTTTTCACCTGCTTCTCCACGATTCCAGCCCACCATAAAGCTAAAGCCAATCCATAAGGTGGCACATAAAGGAGCCAGCACTATTAGCCACGCTAAATAAGGGAGTACTTTAAGCATTAATACTTTCCTCATTCACAATAAATGCAGGAGGCAAATGATCACTATGACCGTTATACCAGTCGATAGAGCGCGCTACAGTGGCGAGGGCTTGTTTGGGATTGAGCCAAGGTTTAAAACCCTTTTTATGATCAAAAAGGTAAATCGCATTTTCGATGGGGTCTTTGACGGCAAGCTGTACCCATTCATTGCCCACTAACTGTTGAATGACAGGTTGGCGCTGGTAGATTTCGGCTACCACACTGGGAATAGCTTCCAGTACGAGTAGTAAACGCATTGCCTCATGAATTTCAATCATTTGCTTAGGTAAGCCGGTACGCAAGTCACTGGAAGCCCCTTCCATAACACCTAATAATCCGGTCAGATTATGGGTGACTTTGGAGCCAGCTCCATAGCGATTATTACTCACCATAGAGAAGTAGTATTCCAGATTGATTCCCGCCCCGACGGGTCCCACACTCAATAAAATACGTTCAAGCAGTTTGCCGTCAGGATCGGTCGTATAGTCATATGAGATCAAAAATGAGCGCCGATCCATAAAAATTCCCCGACTCATGGAGCGCCGTCCAATAAAAGCAGCCGCATTCGTAGCATGACCTAATTCAGGACGAGGTTGGCTGTAATCCATCGAGCGCCCCATCATATGTTGCCACGCTTGCGACAAGGTCGGGTTACGGGGTGCAGACATTAATTTACGGCAACGCTCATGGGCTGAACGTTCACAGGCTTGATTTAAGTCGTTTTGTAGTGTTTGAAAAGCAGCTTGATGAGTATGCGGTAATAAATCTAAATCAAACCATTGCAGTACTTCATTACAGGTATCGTGTTCAGCCGCAATAAACCAACAATCCTCAGGGATCATAATCCCCTGAGTACTAAGTACTTCTCGCACAGTCTTACTATTTGCCATCGCCGCAAACGTACGAGCATTGGGACCACTATAACGCCCACTACAAGCACCACAGCCATACGCGGCTTGATGCGGATTATTTTGATTGCTGGAGTAATGCCCAACCATCACCACGAGTGGCGCAAAGTTTTGGGTCAGACCGTGATCTTTTAAAAAATCACCCACGAGTTTGGCTTGCTCATCGAGAGTAAAGCCGTGCTGATTATGAGTGTTGGAGCGTTTAGCCTCAGGTTCTGTAGCCGTAAAGTGGATACGGGTTTGAATGGGCTGATCAAAACGTATTCCGATACCTTTGACCCATTGCCCATACGCTCGTGGCTCAAACGATTTACCTAACATAACGCCCAAGGCCGCAGGAGCACTAGCTAGAGCACTTAACGTCCCTGTCACTAATTGTGAGCGGGTGATTTGATGCAGTTTATCCTGCCAAAACCGATGTTGTTTAATATGGCGTTGATGAGTAGACAGTACTGGGGGTGTAACCAACTCGTCGGGTACCTCATCAACTACATGCACCGGTGTGACTGGGACAGGACACAGTTTAACCGCTTTGGTATCATCCACCCCGTGCCAATTCATTGGTAGGTTAAAAAACGCTGCTGCCCCTAAGGTTTCCAGATGTGGATTAATTTCCTCTAAATGCCGCCGATAACCCTCCTCACGATCATCCATACAAAAAATGAGTTGGGCTTGTTTGCGTTCGGTAGTACTAACCACATTGTTACGACTAAGGGCGGTAAATACCCACTCCCGATAATGACGTTCAAAAGCTTGTAACCACAAATAACCAATCTGCTCATCGGTGAGATAATCAAGGCAAACAAATAAATGTTGCAGTTGCCCTAACGTCAAGGTGCGAATATCGGCAGGTGTCAAACCGAGATGTTGGGCTAAACGGAATAAACGCCACCCTTGTTTATTCACTTCATGCCCATATTGTGCGGCGATTTGAGCGAGATGTTGTTGTTGCCAATGCCAAATATGATGGGCAATGGCATACCAAATGGTTTCAATATGTTGTTCGCGTTGGCGGCTGAGGTGTTGTTGAGCAATGATTTGTAAGTACTCAGGCATATCACCGCTATAAGCATAATAATGCACCCACATTTCAATGGGGTGACGTTGGGCATGGGTGCGAATTGCGCCTAGATTCGCCTCGATTTTCCAATGCACTCGACACACCCGACGGGCAAACAAATGCTCTAGCACTAAACGCACGGCTAAGTAGTCAGTCATATTAATAGTGCGGGGTAGATTTTCATAATGGGGGCGTTGATGTCGCCACAGTACCATACCCGCCCACCCCGGTAATTCAGTGGCTAAATGCTCCAAGTACTCCATCCAATGAGAGCGAGGAATATCCAAACGCTGTAATTCAGCCTCAATGGTTTCCTGTGCTGTTTCGGGTAAAGACTCCAAGTGCTCAATCCAATCAGGCATATCATTCATTAGCCACGCTAAATCTTTAAGAGCTAAACGTTTCCAAGCCCGATAAAATCCTAAAGTAGCATCCTCCTCTGTCCACGATGCCATACCTTGATCCAGCCAACTGCCTAAATAGCGCAATAACACCGGACGCATATCTTTGAGAATGTCAGTACCTACCAGTTCTAACAGTAATTTACGCAAGGTTTTTTGTTCACCTACCGCCTTAATAAGCTGCTGTAAATACTGTTGGGCTTGTAAACGTAATTGTGGATCAGGCTGTGTGCCCACCGGAGGAGTACGCTCTAGTAGAGCTTCGGGGTGTAGAGGGACTTGATTAATATGCAGGACTTCGGAACATGCTCGCCACAGATCCGTTAGTGCCTCGGCTAAATCGGTATAACCCGCTTCATTAAAACGTTGTGCTAGTACTTCACGTTGATGAATGGGCAAATCGAATTGAAAGGTACTGAGCGCATGACGAGCTTCCATTTGCCACAATAATTGTCGTTGGGTAATAGGCTCAATCGGGTAAATCATTGCAGTACGATAAATTTCTAAAGTACTAAGCTCACGATTATCGAACGTAGCAACGATATCCTCAGTATTAATACTTTCATCGTTCTGCAGTACTTGAGTTAAGTCTTCAATATCAATCCGACCCCGTTGAAAGTACTCGCGATACTTAGCCGCCGGTAAGTAGCCAAATGCTCCGGTAATATCACGTGCCGCTTTTAACGCATCAGGAAAAAGTAAATGTTGAAAACCATGCAAAGTATTGTGATGAACGAAATCTCTAATAGAGGCTTGTGAGGGCAAAATATGACTTAAGTGCTCACATAAATGCTCTAATTGCACCGCTAAATCAGTGGGGTGATCAAGGTGATGCTCAGTACTCATTGTGTCCACCCTGTTAGCAATACTTGAGTAAAGTACTCAATACTGGTTTGGCTCAAGTGCAAAAGTGGGCTGGGGTAAAGCCCTATCCCCCAGACTACTAATAATGGCACTAAAGCAACGGTTAGTTCCGTGCGACTAATATCGTTAACTTTAGCCAAAGCACTAGGTGTTGGCCCCGAAAATGACCGCATAAAACTCAAACTGTAGGTAGCAGTAATCAGCATGCCTAGTGCTAATAAAACAGGTAATAGCCAGTGATAGCTATAGCTACCTAGCAGGGTGTGAATTTCAGCGATAAACCCGCTTGAGGCAGGTATGCCAATGCCTGCTGCTAAGGCTAACCCCAACAAGACAGCTAAACGAGGCATCTTTACGGCTAAACCACTGTAAGCACTGAGCTCATAAGTACCTGTATGTTGTTTTAACCAACCCGCTAATAAAAACAAAGTACTGGCGGTTAAAGCATGGGCAGTAATTTGTACTACCGCTCCTGTGACCCCCATCACATTAAGGCAGGCAATACCCACCATTACCATGCCCATATGACTAAAGGAGGAATAAGCAATCATGGTTTTTAAGTGAGTTTGCCGCCATGCTAATAGACCACCATGAATAATACCTATTGCCCCTAACGTTATTAAAATAGGTTGTAGTAATTGCATTCCGGCGGGAAATAATTCCGCCGCTCGAATCAAACCATAAGCGCCCATTTTAGATAAAATACCGGACAGCAATAAACTGACTGGCATAGGCGCTTGGGTATAAGCTAAAGGTAGCCAGCCATGCAAAGGAAAGAGCGGGAGTTTGACCCCAAACCCAATAATAAATCCGGCGAGCAATAAAGCCTGCTCTGAAGCATCCAGTTTTAGAGCAGCCTCTCGAAATGCAGTAAAAGTAAATTGGTGATAAGTCGTATCGTCAAACAGTACCAATAAAGACAACAGCAAAAATACGGAGCCACCCATGGTATAAAGCACAAAATTTAATGAAGCCGCTTGACGCTCTTTACCCCCCCAACGATCTAATAAAAAGAATAAAGGGATTAACACTAATTCCCATAAAATATAAAAGAGCGCCCAATCCTGCGCCATAAATACGCCTAACGTGGCCGCTTCTAATAATAAAATTAAGCCGTAATAACCGCGTTGATAAGTAGTAATCTGTTTTGAAGCTAAAAGGGCAATTAAGGTTAATAGCGTGGTTAAAATTAACAAAGGATACGAAAATCCATCAATACCTAGGCTAAAAGTAGTGCCAAGATTCTGGTTCCATTGATAAGTAAGGGGTAGCTGAATATTAGCGGTAGTGAGGGAAAAAGAAGGGTAAATAGCCAGACTGATTAATAGTGTTAGGCTACTAAAAGCTAATGCAAGCGTACGCAGCCCTTGTAGATTAGTACTTGGCAAAAGAAAAATAATCACCGCACCTAATAAAGGTGTGAGTAACAAAAGCAGTAATTCATTCATTCGTAGTGAGCTTAGATAAGGCTACTCGATATGCTGATAAATTATAAGTTAATAGTAATCAGCCCCAGTAAAGTACTTTGATAATACACCGAAATGCCCTAGTTGGGCAGGGTAGTCTAGGGATATTCCCTATCCGTTTCGGCGGTAATCAGCGAATAAGCGCTCATAGTCCCAATCCCGCATAGCGATAAGTACGGTAGAGCCATTACGCTCGCCAATGGGGAGATAAGCATCATCTTTGCTGAGTTGATCAAATTCATGAGCCAGTTGCGCCATTTTGCGTTGAAAAACCTCATTAGAGGCGGCGCTTAGCATGCCATTAAGAACAAGGAGTTTTTCGCTTTGCTTGGAAAATGTGGTTCTAAAGTACTCAGACTCAATTTTGGCACGAAATAGTTGCATAATAGGGCCATCATCTCGCCATTTAAAATTAGGAGCAATTAAGAGTTTAATGCGATTATTGGGTTGTAGCTCAATAATTCTCAAGCGATCTAATAGAGCTAAATAGCGAATGACTTCGGTTTCTTTAAATTTATAGCGACTGACGATATCTGGTAAACCCCAGCGATTGAGTACGCAAACTGTTACCATCATTAGATTCAAATCATCGGCAATTTGCTTTTCCTGAGCATGAGTTAATTCACTAATCGGGCGTTTTTGCTCAGATTTCATTTCATGGACTAAATCGCTGATCTCAATATCGAGTAGAGTACAAATACTGTCTAGGCGTTGTAGTGATAAGTTTTGTTCGGCAAATAAACGTTTTACACTGGCTTCAGATAGTTCTAAACAAACTGCAACATCGGCATAGGTTTTATTATGTCGCCGTAATAGTTTTTTGAGGGTGGTAATTAAGGCAGAGGTTTGAGCCATTTATTATTATCCTTTAATTCGTTTTACGTGCTAACCACACACCAGAAATAGCCAGTACCATTCCCACTAATTGCAAAAGGGTGAGTCGTTCATTAAATAGTGCCCACGCCATTAATGCAGTTACCGCAGGTGTTAAATAAAATAAACTACTAACACTCACGGCTCCTGATTGGCGAATTAAAATACTGAGTAAACTAATCGCACCTAATGACAATACAAGTACTAACCAGCTTAAGGCAAATACAAGCTCACCTGTCCAATCCATTTGCCAACTACCCAAAACAGGTACGAGTAAGGCTGTAACGATGAGAGTAGGAATAAATTGTACCACTGAGCCTGTTCTTAAATCGAAAACGGGGCAAAATTTCTTTTGATATAACGTCCCTAATGTAATGCTAAAGAGTGCTACCAGTACGGGTATTAATTGCATAGGATCAATTTTATTAAGAGCGATCCTATCCGTGCGCCCCGTGATGACCAGTACTACGCCTACTAAACCGAGTGCTATACCTAACCATTGTTTTTTAGTCACCACTTCATGTAGTAACCAACCCGCTAATATGGCAGTTAAAAGCGGTTGCATCCCCACCATTAAACTAGTGATACCCGCAGGTAGACCATGGTCTATTGCTATAAAGACGCCTCCTAGATAACCCGCGTGAAGGAGTAAACCTGCAATACTCAAATGAATCCACAGCCGAGTACTTTTAGGCCAAGGGGCTTTCATTATTAAAGCCAAGGCAGTCATCAACACAATGACTAACGCATAGCGCACACTTAAAAATGCCAAGGCATCTGCATGAGGTAAGCCGAATTTGGCACCAATAAAGCCTGTACTCCAAAGGACGACAAACAGGAGTGGCATGGCTTTGAGCCAGAGCGGGTTGATTTGTGTAGTGGGCATGTCAAGGTCACGCTAAAGTCAGTAAACTATCAAGGTCGCATTATTAGCTTAAAATCATGGAAAATCACTCACAGCGTATGATTTCGCCGCGTGCCACACCGCAAGAAGACCGCGCCGATGATCACATTCGTCCGCGTCGCCTCAAGGATTATATTGGTCAACCTGCCGTACGTGAGCAAATGGAAATTTTCATCGGTGCTGCTTTAAAACGTGGAGAAGCACTCGATCACACTTTAATCTTTGGCCCCCCAGGCTTAGGTAAAACCACGCTATCCAACATTATTGCTCAAGAAATGGGCGCTAATTTACGCCAAACCTCAGGGCCCGTTTTAGAAAAAGCGGGGGATTTAGCGGCACTATTGACGAATCTTGAACCTCACGATGTGTTGTTTATTGATGAGATTCACCGCTTAAGCCCGATGGTGGAGGAAATTCTTTATCCAGCGATGGAGGATTTTCAGCTCGATATTATGATTGGTGAGGGACCAGCGGCACGTTCGATAAAACTCGATTTACCGCCGTTTACTTTGGTAGGGGCTACTACGCGGGCGGGACTGTTGACTTCACCATTGCGGGATCGGTTTGGGATTGTGCAGCGTTTGGAGTTTTATAATGTTGATGACCTCGCCTTTATTGTGACTCGTGCGGCTAGTATTTTGGGCATTCAAATCGAGCCAGAGGGGGCGTATGAAATTGCCCGTCGTGCACGAGGTACTCCCCGTATTGCCAATCGCTTATTAAGACGGGTACGGGATTATGCTCAAGTCAAAGGCAGTGGTGTTATTACCAAAATGGCGGCTGATGGCGCATTAAATATGCTCAATGTCGATAGCCACGGTCTCGATCACATGGACAGACGTATGCTACTAGCCATGCTGGAAAAGTTTGATGGAGGGCCTGTTGGTGTGGATAGCCTAGCCGCAGCCATTGGTGAGGAGCGTGGCACGATTGAGGATGTAATTGAGCCGTATTTAATTCAACAAGGGTTTATGATGCGTACTCCGCGGGGGCGCATGGCTACGCGCCATACGTGGCAGTACTTTGGCTTAAACACACCCTCGCGTTTTGAGCTACAGTTACCTGATCAGGGAATACTCAATGTCACTATGCCAGTCGATGAAGGTTTATAACAAATACTGGTTAGTAACGAGACTTCAATGAGTTGGCAAAGTACTCAGTAGGGGTGAGTACTTTGCGTTCAAGTTACAACTTTCAGCTTTCAATAGGGTTTTGTGGGTATGAATCAACAATTAGTCATGGCTAAGTCTTTTAGTTTGCCTATTCGTATTTATTATGAAGATACCGATGCGGGTGGTGTGGTGTATCACGCGGGTTATTTGCGTTTTATGGAGCGAGCACGAACCGAATGGCTGCGGCAATTGGGCTTTGAGCAGCATTATTTAATGAGTACTTTAGGTATTGCGTTTGCAGTACGTAGTTTAGGTATTGAGTACTTACGACCTGCACGCTTTGATGATTTGATTGAAGTCACGGCTCGTATTAAAGAGATGGGGCGGGCGAGTATTGTCTTTGAACAAACCATTACACGACAAAATCCTCAAGGTGACAGCGAACTCTTAATCACTGCCGACGTCAAAGTGGTCTGTGTGCAGCTTAATCCGTTTAAATCCACTGCTATTCCTCATGAAATCAGGAGCTTACTTGAATGAATGCTGATCTATCGGTCATGAAGCTTATTACGGATGCCAGTCCGGTAGTCCAGTTTGTTATGTTATTACTAGTACTGGCGTCACTGATGTCATGGACTTTAATGTTTATTAAATCCAATGCTTTACATAAAGCCAAACAACAAGCTGCCAAATTTGAGGAGCGTTTTTGGAGTGGTATGGCGTTGAACTCTCTGTATGACGAGTTGTCTCAAAAAACAGAGCAGCGAGGGGGAATGGAGCGGATTTTTTATGATGGTTTTCATGAGTATCGTCGTACTAGCAAATTAGATGCAGTAGCCAATGATTTTTCAGTAACTGATGCGGTACAGCGTTCCATGCGAGTCGCCGCTTCTAAAGAAATCGATAACCTAGAACAAAATCTGACGTTTTTAGCAACGGTAGCGTCTACCAGCCCTTATGTGGGGCTATTTGGTACGGTGTGGGGGATTATGAATGCGTTTTTATCCTTAGGCAAAATGCAGCAAGCGACTTTGGATGTAGTAGCACCCGGTATCGCTGAGGCTTTGATTGCGACGGCGATTGGTTTATTTGCGGCGATTCCAGCTTTGATTGCATATAACCGTTTTAGTGATCAAGTGGAGCGCTTAGCGGTAGCGTATGAAAACTTTCGTGAAGAGTTTACAGCATTATTAGAGCGGCATATGGCGACCCAACGGAGCAAGGTATGAGACGTCCCCGCAAGGTTATGGCACAAATGAATGTCGTGCCTTATATCGATGTGATGTTAGTACTGCTGGTGATCTTTATGGTGACAGCTCCGATGATGAAAACCGGAGTCGAAGTCGATGCACCTGAAGCTAATGCCAATCCATTGACCACCAATAATCAGCAAGAACCTTTAATAGTCATTGTCGATAAAAAGGGCGAGTACTTTATTGAAGGTGATAGCCCCATGAGTTTGGAGCAAGTGACCGATACCGTTAAAGCTAAAGTACTTCAAGCCGCGACTACCCCTGTCTATGTCAAAGGTGATGGTAATGTGGAGTACAAGTACTTGATGCAAGCGATGGTTGCAGTACAAAAAGCAGGCGCTAAAAAGATTGGTTTAATGGCAGACCCTGAGCGTAACCCTTGAGAAAAATAAGATGTTAAAAGAGTTACTTAAACACCCGAAAGCCTTGGCAATTGCGGTTATTTTACATGTACTGATCGTACTATTGTTGATTGTGAGTTTTAACTGGAAAACGACACCTAAAGTACCTGAGCAGCCGACCACGGTATTAATGTCAGAAGGCATTCAAGACCCCGCTACGATGCCGCCTAGTACCGCTAACTCACAACCGGATACCCCCAGTACTTTGCCAGACCGCTTACAGAGTTTGTCTGAGATGCCGTCTTTGGCTGAGCAGCCTTTACCTGAAGATAACAATCCTGCTGCCAAACAACAATTAGAGCGTTGGTCAGAAGCCGAACGTGCTAAACAAGAACTCGCCCAGCGTGAAGCTGAACAGCAAGCTAAGGTTGAAGCCGAACGTCAGGCACAGTTACAAGCAGTTGAAGATGCTCGTTTACAAAGCGAAGCCCAAGCGCGTGAGCGTCAGGAGCAAGCTCGTCAAAAGCAATTAGTGGCTGAACGTGAAGCCGCCCAACAAGCTGAGGCAGAAGATAAAGCCCGCGAAGCCGCTCGTGCTGAAGCCCGTCGAGAACGTGAGCAAGCCAAAGCGCGAGACGAGGCTAGGGCTAAAGCAGAAGCCGAAGAAAAAGCCAAAGCGGAAGCTGAGGATAAAGCCCGTGAAGCGGCTCGTGCTGAAGCTCGTCGAGAGCGTGAACGAGCTAAAGCTAGTGATGAAGCAAAGGCCAAGGCGGAAGCCGAGGCTAGAGCTAAAGAGGCGGCTGAAGATAAAGCCCGTGAAGAGGCTAGAGCTGAGGCTCGTCGAGAGCGTGACCGCGAAAAAGCCCGCGAAGCGGCAAAAGCCAAAGCCGAAGCAGAGGAACAAGCCAAAGAGGAAGTTGCTGCTAAAGCCCGTGAAGAGGCTAGAGCTGAGGCTCGTCGAGAACGAGAGCGTGAAGAAGCCAAGGCTAAGGAAGAAGAAAGCAAACGTGTAGCAGCGCGTATTGCAGCGGCCGAAGCAGAGGCTAAGCAACGTGAAGAAGAGCAAGCCAAGGCTATTGCCCGTGAAAAGTGGTTAGCTAAAGAGACTGAGCGTAAAGAACGTGAAGCGGCTGAGGCAAAAGCTAAGGTTGAAGAAGAGGAAAAAGCCAGAGCCAAAGCAGAAGCCCGTGCTAGAGCCGAGTCACGTGACCGAGCAGAGGCCGAAGAAAAAGCCAAAGCCGAAGCAGAGGTTGAAATAGCCCGTGCTGCCGCTCTAGCACGGGCTCGTGCGGAAGCTGAGGAAAAAGAGAAGGCCGAAGCTGAAGCAAAAGCTCGTGCCGAAAGTAGAGCGAGAGCCGAAGCCCGTGAACGAGCGGAGGCCGAGGAAAAAGCCAAAGCCGAGGCAGAGTCAGAAATAGCTCGCGCTAGAGCGGCAGCACGAGCTCGTGCAGAAGCAGAGGAAAAAGAGAAGGCCGAAGCCGAAGCTCGTGCAGAAGGCAAAGCGAGAGCCGAAGCTCGTGAACGAGCCGAAGCTGCGGAAAAAGAGAAGGCGGAGACCGAAGCAGCTCGTGCCAGAGCAGCAGCACGAGCTCGTGCAGAAGCAGAGGAAAAGGAGAAAGCCGAAGCCAAAGCTCGCGCAGAAGGCAGAGCGAGAGCTGAAGCCCGTGCTCGTGCAGAAGCTGAGGGCAGGGAGAAAGCGGAGGCTGAAGCGGCAGCGCGTGCCCGTGCAGAAGCCAGAGCTAAAGAGGCGGCACAAGCTCGTGAATCCAGTGGTGTTGATCGCCAAGCATTAGACAGAGGTCAACAAGAATGGGCTCGTCAAATTCGTCAACGAGTTAGTTCCAACTGGATTGAACCAGAAGACACTTTTGGTATGCGTGCCACCATCGCTTTAACGGTACGCCCACCGGGCTATGTTAAGAGTTTACAAGTTGCCAATTGCAATGGCGGTCGAGCCTTTTGTGATTCATTAGTAGCGGCTATTAAAAAGTCTGAGCCTTTTCCCAGACCGCGTTACGAAGAGTTATATAACGAAGATTTAAGAATTATTTTTGAGCCATAACCTTATGAACTATCAAATATTTTTCAAATGGATTATAGCGCTATGTGTCATGGCGAGTACTGTAGCGAATGCAGCGATTGAAGTACGGATTACAGATGGGATTGATGAGTCATTACCCATTATGATTGCGCCGTTTGCGGGTGATGCACAGGCAGCTAAGATTATTGAGGCTGATTTCGACCGTAGTGGGCGTTTTCAATTAATTGACCCCGCTAAGGCAGGGCAACGGTTGGAGTTAGGTAAGCCTTTTAATCTGGATTTGATAAAACGCTCCGGTGCAGATTATGTGGTGGTAGGTTCGCAGACGGATGCCTTGAGTGTGGAGTTGATTAGTACGGCTACAGGTGAGCGTGTAGCAGGTTATCGGATTCCTCCTCATCCTAATCATCGACGCATGTCTCACAAAGCTGCGGATTTATTGTTTGAGAAAATGATTGGTATTCGAGGGGCATTTGATACTCGATTAGCTTATGTATTGGCAAACGGTGAGGCGCAACACCAAACGTTTCAACTGATGGTTGCGGATGCGGATGGCTACAACCCACAAATGGTGATGCAATCAAATAAACCTATTTTGTCGCCTGCATGGTCAGCCGATGGGCGTTTTTTGGCTTATTCATCCTTTGAAAAAGATCATTCAGCCGTGTTTATTCAAGACTTAAAAAGTGGTGATAAGCGAGTACTTTTATTATACGAGGGTACGAATGGTTCTCCCGCTTGGTCGCCTGATGGTTCACAAATCGCAATTAGTTTGACCGATGAGGATAATACAGACATTTACGCGGTCAATGTTCGTAATGGCGCGATTAAGCGAGTGACACAAGATCGAGCAATTGATACCGAGCCTGTATGGGCAAGCAATAATACGATTGTGTATACCTCTGACCAAGGCGGTAAACCGCAACTGTATCAAACTACCGTCAATGGCGGGGATGGTCAAAGGATTACCTTCCAAGGCGATTACAATGCAGCGCCTAGCATTGTTAAAAATAAAATCGCCATGGTTCGGCAACTAGGTGCTGGGTTTAAGATTGCGATTATGAATGCGTCTACCAAAGATAGCGCCAATGTATCTAAAGGTGGAGCAGATGAATCGCCTTCTTTAGCACCTAATGGCGCTATGGTGGTGTATGCCACCCGTGCGGGGGGGCGGGAGCAAATTGCCGTATCTAGTGACAATGGTAAGTCACGCCAGTTTTTACCTATCCAAGGGGGATCAGCACGCGATCCTGCTTGGTCACCTTATTTACCTTAAATGCTCGTAATAACAACAGAGTTCAGTCAAGGATTTAATCTATGTATACCAAACAACTTTCTATCCTCACCTTAGTCGTCGCTGGTGCTTTAGGGGGCTGTGCACAGCAGGGGGTTGCCCCTTCAGATGTGAATGCATCTGAGACCATTACTACCACTGAAACTACTTATTTAGATGGCGCTAATGGGAGCGATACTGGTATCGGTGGACGTGGTGGTCGAGGGCAAGGTCAGGGAGGAAATGGCGGGGGGACAGCCACTAATGGTTATGATAATGGTGCGGGTGTAGGGTATGACGCTTATGAGGCTGAGAAACGTCGTGCCGCTGCAGAACGTGCCCGTCAAGCTGAACTAGCTCGCCAACGTGCCGCCGCAGAACGAGCACGTCAACAAGGGCGGGGCGGTATTAGTGGTCAGTACGGCAATGGTCAGTATGGTAACAGTGGTGATCAATACGGCAATGGGCGTGGTGGTCAGTACGGTAATGGTAGTAATGGCCAGTATGGGAACAATCAGTACGGTAATGGTGGTCAGTATGGGAATAACCAAGGTGGTTCATCCGGTGCTGATGCGGCGCTATTGTCACGTCGGATTATTTATTTTGATTATGACCAGTCTTCTATTAAGCCTGAGTACATGGCAATTCTGGATGCTCATGCTAAGTACTTGCGTGCCAATCCTAATGCACAAGTCCGCCTTGAGGGGCATGCGGACGACCGTGGTTCTCGTGAATATAACCTAGCCTTATCCGAACACCGTAGCATGGCTGTTCGTGATTATATGTCAGTAAAAGGGGCAGGGGGCGCACGGATGAATACCATCGGTTATGGCGAGGAAATGCCAGTGAAATTAGGTCAAGATGAACAGTCTTGGTCGCAAAACCGTCGTGTGGAGATTAAATACATTGGAGAATAGTTTGCCATGAACAAAACAATAATAGGCTGGGTGATCGGAGGCTTATTAAGTGGGGTAGCAACGCAAGTTGCTGCCGCACCCGTTGAAGATGATGCAGCCGTAAAATTAGTGAATCGTCTAAACCAATTAGAGCAAGAAGTTCGTAACTTACGTGGCAAGAATCAAGAGCTAGAAAACCAAGTGGAAAATTTGCAACAAAACCAAAAAGACGGTTTTTTGCAAGTAGACGAGCGTGTCCAAAAGTTAGAAGTGCCTGCTAAAACTAATACTTCGGCTTCTAATAGTCCTAGTACGAATACCACTCAGGCTAAGTTAGATAACGCAGCCCCTGTGACCAGTACTGCTGATGGTATTACTATTCCAGACCCTGCTGTTACCAGCAAAGAAGAAATTGGTGTGGCTAGTGCTAATAAAATCAGTCCGGACAGCTCGGATAGTTATTATTATTATGGTAGTGACAAAAATACAGAGACTAGTGCTGATAAACCTATTAAGCCGGAGGCTCAACCGGCGGCTACTTCATTACGCCGCTCTGATGTGACACCTAGTGCACCTTTGATTCCAGCTGAGTCCAATACAGAGGCACAAATAGATAAAACAGCCGGGGATGCTTACAATACTGCTTATAAACTACTACTAGAGCGCCCTGCTCAGGCAGTATCTGCTTTTGAAGAGTTTTTAAAGCGTTATCCCACACATCCTTTAGCAGCAAATGCCCAATATTGGTTAGCCGAGGCTTTGTTTGCACAACATGATTATCAACGTTCGGCAGATGAGTTTTTAAAAGTACTCAAACAATATAAATCTAGTGCCAAAGCGCCCGAAGCAGCATTAAAAATGGGCTATGCTTTTTATGAGCTAAAGCGTTGGGAGTTAGCACGCCAAGCCCTTGACGATACGGTTGAGTACTTTCCTAACACTAATGCGGCTCGTTTAGCTCAGGCTCGTATTGAGCAAATGACTAGTGAAGGTTTTTAAGCCTAGACCTGATAATGTTGTTGAAATTAGCAACATTATCAATCAGTGTTAATAGTGAATTACCATTTTTTGTGAGTACTTCATATAGGGTTCAAGCAGATAGCCTTATATACTTTGACTCGCGGTGCTATTCACACGAGGTAAAACCATGTCCTTTCAGCCTGCCACTCAAGATTGGTATTCATCCTTAATGCCGAGGACGGCTGCAGGGCGGCGGTTTTTAGAGTTTTGTAAAACAGATCGCCTAATCCAACAGCAAAATCCGCGTTTTGACAGCAAATTATATTTACAAGCAGTCAGCTATATTCTGACGCAAATTGATACCGTCAGTCAGCTTGAGCAGGAAAGTGGGTTATGATTATCCAAGCATTACAAGCTCAAAATTTCCGCCAGTTTTTACATTTAAATATTCAACTGATTCCCACGAATGGCTTAATCGTTGTAGTGGGAGGCTCAGAAACGGGTAAAAGCGCGATTGGTGAGGCGATTACCTTCGCGTTGTTTGGTGTGACGGATCGGGTCACTAGTAAGGCTAGTTATAAACTAGTGCGTTGGGGGCAGTCAGAAGCGATTGTTCAGCTCGCTTTTCAAATTAATGATAAACCGTTGTTAATAGAACGCACGATTACTGCTGACGGTCATATGAGTGTAGTACTTTGGGATCGTATGACTGGGCAAGTCATTGCCGATGCGGCGCATCGTGTGCAAGCCGTTTTGCAAAACAGCTTGGGTTATGGTTATAAAGTTTTTAGTCAAACTTTCTACTGGAATCAGCAATTAACCGAAGCAGAAACGGCAGATTTAGAAGCCGTGGAGGCTATGGCAGGTGTGCAGATTTACCAACAGGTGCATACTTTAGTCGAGCATGATGCCAGTATTGTTCTAACCGAATCAGAACGTTTAGAAAGGACCATTAAGCTTCAGCAAGTAGAAGCAGCGACATTAACGGTTGATCCACTACGTTTAACGTGGTTGCAAGAAACACGAGCAGAGCTATCCGGCTCACAGCAACAACATTTAGCCTTAGCTGAGCAAATTAACGAAGAGGCTCAGTCTTACGAAAAGCGCTATCCCCAATTTAATAAATTAAAAAGCCGAATTAATCGATTACTCAGTGTAGCGGGTGTCATGCTTTTGACAATGATAGTACTACTAGTACTGGCTGCTGTGAGTATCGAGTATCCAGAATGGTTACAGGCAACCTTAGCTCGCTATAGTCATCCCACCATTTGGGGGGCGGCTCTGCTAGGAGCCGGGGCAGTAGGTATTATTGCTCTTACTTATCGTTTATCCGTATACGACTTAAATCCTCTACACAGCAAAGCTGGATTACTAGCTCAACGGTTGTATTCGGGATACCGCATCATGAGTACACCGCTGGACAAGTTGTTGCATCCTGCCACCGTGGATTGGCTCAATGAGAAAAATCTGGTAGGTGAAAATGCTGAGATGTTGATGGATATGCAGTCTTTGGCTAATTGGTCGCCCAAAGTAGAAAACTACTTGGTAGAGCCTACGGATTTACATCATTTAGCAGATGGTCTGGCTATTAATTTACAACGTCGCCATCAGTTTTTATCTAGTTTAGTGTCACGTATTGATGATGATATTCATCGCGAGCAAGCTAAAACTCAAGATACTCAGGCGTTACAGCAACAAGAAACTGAATCACAAAGTGCCTTACGTATTGCTCAAACTCAGTTGCAGGTATATTTGACAGCACAAGGCTTAGCTAAGCGTGCACAGCAACAAGCTGCCCAACGTTTTAATAATGCAACGAGTCAAAGTACTCGCCCTTTTATTGAACTCATGACTCAAGGACAATATCAAGGGGTAGAGTTAGCAGAGAATGGTTTATTGTATGCGCTTCATGAACCGGCTCAGACTCGCACACCCTTTGAGCAGCTAAGTCCAATAAATCAAAGGCAAATAGCGATGGCCTTACGGTTTAATTTAGCTAAAGCCTTAGCCTCCGCTCACAAGAATCAGTTTCAATGTTTATTTTGGGACATGCCATTGATTAATTTTACTGAGCCAACATTTAGTCAAACTTTAGCGAGTCTACGAGGAGTGTTAGGCACTCCTATCACTCAATTGTGGGTAACATTGCCCTATGTGCCTGAAAATATTGATGGTTTGGTATTGTTAGATTGTCGTTCGGGTGATGATGTACTGGATATTAAGCTTGCTGGAGTGTGATTTTCATTAGAAGCAAACTAGTTCTTAAAGAATAAAAAACAGAAAAATGCAAAAATTTTAAAAAATTACTTGAAACTGAATTTGGATTGTGTATAATACGCATCCTCAGGACGGGTCGTTAGCTCAGTTGGTAGAGCACCTGACTTTTAATCAGGGGGTCATGCGTTCGAGCCGCATACGACCCACCAGTCTTTAAAGCCTTGTAAATCATAATTTTACAGGGCTTTTTCATTTTCAGCTCTAAAGGTTGAAAAGCGTCTACAACCGTTTTACGGTGTACTTTGCGGTGTACTTTTGGCATTTTGACTCCCTCAAAATTATTTTTCGAGGTACTAGGGTTAGCCAGTGATCACCCTACAAACTATCAGACTTTAAGAACTCGCTTATTCCGGTACTCAGTCAAACAGATAACCCGCGCTTGTGCTTCAGCCTCTTGCCTCGTTAGTCCACCTTCATACTCAAGAATGGCGGCTCTTTCATCAAAGCACTCGTTAAAGTCGGTTTGATCTTCAGGATTTTGCTCTAAACCCTCTAAAATCATGCTAACTATGCTAACTGAACGTAAGTCATTGATTTTAATTTTTGGGGTTTCAATAAAATCAATCACTTGAGATTTAGCACAGTTAGCATACCCCTTTGCTAACTCAATGCTAACTGATGCTAACTCTACCTTACTTTTCATAAGGTCTTTATACTCAGTATAGGTCTTAGCTTGTAGCCAAATGTCTAATAATGCGGGTTTGCTCATGATCTAAGCCTCTAATATTTCAGGGTTTAACTCATAAATAGTGATATCTTGCTCTTTAAACTGTCGGACTCTATTAGTATTTTCTAATATTTCGAGCGCTTGATTGAGCATTCCAGACTTTCTAAGGGGGGCATAGCCCACGCGCTGCAATAACGTTTTGCGCGCAATAGTGGTTAGGTTGTGTTGCTTAAAGTACTGCTTAAGCCATGTCTCTAATTTATGGGCGTTGTGGATTTCGGTAGGGATGGCTACCCCATCATAAAAGCGTTTGGCTTCGTACAAGTGCCAGATAGCTACCTGACAAGCGCTATACATACAGGCTGAACTAACAGGCTCGTTAATATCGCCTCCGCCAAACAAGTGGAATAGTCCCGCAAGCCTTGCCGCGTTGTCGGCTGATTTGCTGGCAATATCAGAGTAATTCTCGAAAGCACCACCTACTTTTAGAGTGGATTCGATGTTGTTGAAATAGTCCGCCCATACCTGCAAAGCGTCATTTGATAGTCTTAAGGTAGGGAGGTGAGTTGTCCCTTATCGTTAATATTGTCTGGGTGTTGGTCTAGTAGGCTATTGATACGGCTGTAAAATAGGTTTAAAGCGTTTTTATGAATAGGTGTAGTAAGATCATCTAGTGCTAGTGTTCTATTACCTTGCATTGATTCGGGATAAGCTAATAAGAACCTTGCCGCAAACCCTGAGCTTCTGGCAATGGGATTTTTATCGAAAAAGGCTTGTATCAAGTCGGGTTGTATTCCTACGCTCATACTTAACCGGACGTTAGCTACTATAAAGCTACCATTGTCCTGTTTACGGTCTACCTCGGTCGATTCTCCCATCCATAGCGTGTTATAGGTGGCTAAATTGCGGGTAATGGCTTCTGAGTTCATACCATGACCACCAAAAATCACGCCCCCTTCACTCGATAAGACGGCGGCGCTTGCCCATTTATGCCCTAAGCCGTGCAGTAAAGCTTCTGGTGTTGTGTCGCTATAGGTCATCTTAGGCAAGCGACCTCTAGGCGGTGGATTGCTTTCGAGTTGGCTTAACTTCTCCCGTAAATCTGTGGTGTCGTGTCCCTTCGTGGCTGCATTTTTAATGGCACTGGTTATCCCTTCGACCTCGTATGTCCACGCCTTGTAAATAGATTCGGTTTGCAAGTACTCAGTTTTTAGAGCGTCCTGTTTGCGCTGTGACCATAGTTTGATGCACTCGGTAAACAGACTATCAATAGTACTTTTGCGCTCCCCACTTTTTGCTATCTGCATAAAGAACAAACTTAAGGGCGATGGTTTAAGATTTTGGTTAGGCTGTATATTGGCTATACCTTGACACGCGGTAGCGAGTGTCGCCAGTGCGCTGCTGGCAGCCATTGCCGTGGGGCATTTAACGATGTTGATGCTTTCGAGTATTGCTTCTTTTAGTGCTTGTGGTAATGCGTCTATAGGGTAAGGTGCGCCCCCATTAGCCGTTATTAGAGGCTCGACAGCACCCCATTGATATTTGGGTTTATCAGTTTTAGGAGTAATCATCGGGATAACAGGGGCTTTTGGTTTTTGATTAGTACTCATTTGAAATTCCTTTTAAGCAACTTGTGGCTTGTCTTGAGTACGGTAGTAATTCACCGCATCGTTAAAGTCTGAGAGGTCAAGGGGGGCGTTATCCTCAAAATAGGGTACTTGTACGGTCACTAATGGCACAGACTCAGCCACGGCTTTAGCTTTGGTGATACCTACATTAACCCCTGTCTTTTGCTCGGTGGCGCGGTCATTATCAGCTACTAAAATAAGGGGTAAGTGTAGGTACTTAGCGCGTAGGGCTTGCGCTACAGGTAGCAGATTGCCAGCGTCTAAGGCACAGATAACAGGCGCTTGGTAAGCTTCAAAAATGCTTGCTCCTGTTGCATATCCCTCGCATAGATAAGCGTGTGTAGTACCAGTACCTCGCAGCATACCTAAGGGAGTAAACATGCCTTTTTTAACGCCCCCTCGTAAAAAGCGCTTAGTACCATCGGGCGCAATCGTTTGGAGGTTGCGTAAATAACCGTTTGCATCCATCAGCGGGATAAGTAGTAAATTGCCTGATTGCTTAAGCCCATACGCCCCCACCTGCTTTTTGATTAAGTACGGGTGTGTAACGCTGGCGAGTTGGGCTTTAGTCCACATATCCACGGCTTTAAGCCTTGCGGTTTCGTGGTTGCGTTCGCTTTCGGCTTTGAGGATTGCCGCTTGTTTGAGTCGGGCTTGCCGTATAGCTTCACGTTCTTTCGGGTTTAGTTCGTTTTGATTGTAACTTGTCCACTTGTGACTAATGCCTTGTTTCCAGTCGCCAAAGGTGGCAACCAGTCCGCCTATGCTCAAGCGGTGGAGTACGTACCAGCCTGCTTTACTGCGTGGCTTATCCGTGTCAAAGCGAATTAATGCCCCACTATCCACCAACTCAGGGGGCGCATACCCTAACAGGTTGTGTATAGCGGTTTTTAGATTGTCGAGACTTTCATAATAGGAGGGTGTATAATTCATGTCTGAAATTCCTTTTAAGCCCGTGTTTCGTTGGTAGCGATAGCGGGCTTTTTCATTTAAGGGGTTAGGCGGTTTTGTTTGCACGGTTATTACCTGCCTGTGCACGGTCAGCAAGCCATGCGTCTATCTCACTCTCTAGCCACCGCACACCACGCGCCCCAATAGCAAAGCGTCTGGGGAATTGTCCTGCATGTTCCAGTTTCCAGATATGGCTACGGCTTAAACTGGTTTTCTCTTTTACTTGATTAAAGCTAAGTGCTTTCATTGTGTTTGACCTGTTTTTAATGGTTACAGGTGTTTAAGCTATACAAATTAATAATGAGGTTGTCCTAAATAGGTTAACTACTAACCTAAATCGGTTAACTATTTTTTAAGTTTTTGAATTACAAAGGCTTCTTCGAGATATTTTTTAAGAGTATCGTCACTTATAGAAATACCAATTCTCTCTAAGCTGGCTTTAATGCTGTTTTTATTGCTGCCTGTAGCGGGATTTTTATTCGCTTCTGGATCATAGCCATATTTATCTATAGCCATCCCTAAGATTACTGACAGCATAGAGTTGCGTTCTTTTGGTGAAAATGGCTTATTTGGGGGGGGGCGTTTAGTTAGACCAAACATGGGCTTATCATCCCATTGATAAGTAGGAACTCTTAATTTGAGGGTATAAGATTGAATTAGCCTTTCAATATCTTCTTTCTTAAAAACGTTACTACTTTTAAGTGCATCAAACCAGTTGTTTTTATACATAAAGGGTACTCTGGTATTTACAAATTCAATGGGGTCATCAGGCTTTTGCGTATCAGGCAGACTTGAAATTAGAGAGGGGTTGTTTGGTTTGTCAAAATGATATACTGGAATTTGTCCTTCCTTAATCAAAATTAATAAAGCTTCATCATCAAAAGGAATTGTAGGATTTAATTCATCATTAAGAATTAGCTTTAACTCC
>JBDKGX010000036.1:0-22340 GCA_039797965.1 Pseudomonadota bacterium | reverse complement strand
CTTTGAATACTAGATGGCATTTGTAGCTCATAAAAGCCAAACATCGAGAGTGAGAGCAAGATAAATAAAGCTGCGAAGGCTGAAATTACTACCGGATGTTGCAAAGTGGCTTGAATATTCTCACCAAAGAAACCAAACATGATGCCAATAAAGGCATAAGCTGTAGCACTCGCCAGAATGTAAACTAAAGAAAGTAAAAAGGCTTTTTGAGAAGATATGTTACCTGAGCCTGCAATAATCCCCGATAAGATAGGTATCATAGGAAATATGCATGGTGTGAAAACTAAGGCTAAACCCATCAGGAAAAAGCCTGTAAGTACTCCAAAAAAGTTGCGGGTTTCCAACAAAGAAGATACTTCTTGAGCCTCAGACTCCGAAACAGAAGGAGGCGTGACAACAGCAGCTAGTGTGGATACAGGTCTTTCTACAAGCGCATTAGGAAGGTTATTTGCTGTGAGATCAATAGTATTGCGTAGTATTTGCGGTGGGTAACATACACCGCTTTCATTGGAGCAGCCTTGATAATAAGTGACTAAGTCAACGTTATTAATTTCTTCAGAGTAATCCAGTGGAATAACAATCTCTACATCACGAGGATAGACTTCAATTCTGCCAAAGAACTCGTCATTGACAACCTCTCCCTCTGGATAGACGATTTCTCCTAGTTTTAAATGCGTTGGGTTATTCTCCAACGCAAATTTAATTTTATTTTTATAGAGATGATAACCTTTTCCTACTTTCCAAGTAGCTTTCAGCGTATGTTTATCAACAGCCGCTAATTCAAAAGGAAAGGCTTGGGTAGAACTTAAAGCTTTAGCTTCTCGGCCATCTTTAATAGTAGAGGTATTATTTGTGATTGCAGGTGGTTGAGTTTGTGCAGGTTTTATTGAGGCACTGCTGTTGCCATTAGTAGCATTGTTACCTATATTTATTGAGTTATTTTCAGGTGCTGACGATTTTATTATTACGTCTTGAGCGGGGGCATTATCGTTATTATTAGATGAAGTTGTTTCTGGGTCTGCGGCTAAGTTAACTTGAATAATTTTATTTATAGGTGGATAACATAAACCGATATCAGCACAGCCTTGATATTTTACCTTCAAGGAAAGCTCAACTGACTTACGTGCTTCGCCCTCACGTTGCAAAGGTACTGTGGCTGAAAAAGACTCGTGATAAACCTTTACCTCACCAAAAGTGGGATCCTGTTTAATCTCAGCTTCAGGAAATTCAGGAGGAGATGCCTGAATACCTGGTGTGTCTGCAATGAACTCGATTTTGCTCTGATAAATATAATAGCCGGGTGATATTTCCCAGTAAGCATCTAAACCACCTAACGTTTCAGCAATAGTTAATTTGAAAGCTTGATCAGAGGGTACTAGTTTAGTTTCTGCTTGAGCAATATTAATACAATGACTGAACAGCCATAATGCGAGTAGTATAATTAGTCTCATTATTGAGTACTCTTATCAATCCAGTCTAAGTAAGCAGGTAATCCTTTAGTAATAGGTAAAGCTATTATTTCGGGTACTTGATAGGGGTGGAGGTGCTTTAATGTTTGAGCTAGCATGTCATATCGCTGTTGAGTAGTCTTAATGATTAAGACAATTTCTGTACTTTGCTCTAGTTGCCCTTCCCAAATATAAAATGATTGAGTATTGGGTAATAATTTTACACAAGCGGCTAGGTGTTGTTCCACTAAAAGTCTAGCGGCTTGTTGAGCTGCAGTTAAATCAGGCCAACTACTTAATACAATAAGGTGATTTGCTGTCATGAGCTTTGCTCAACCCCTAAAGGTGAGGTCATAGGTAAACGGATATCATTGATACTAAATGGGGAAAATCTTAATCTAATCATCCTGAGAAAACCATATGGTTTTGTTACCACTTTATAAAATAAGTGTTGTTGTTATGCTACAAAGAAAGGATCACAAAGAAATTTAGTAGGATTTGGATGAGATAGTTGAATAACAGATGAAGTGTTTAGCAAAAAACAAGTTAGATATACCCTAGGAGTGATTACCCTAGGGTACAAAGGTGCTAATTATTCAGCGTCTTCAATTAAGAAGTCGTTTAATTCGCTACCAGCAGAGATTTTTTGATCTAGCCAAGTTGGGCGGCGACCACGGCCAGTCCAAGTTTGTGAAGCATCTTCTGGATTGCGATATTTAGGACGTACTGTTTTGCTGGGTGCCTTAGCGTTTTGAACTTCGTCTAAAGTAATACCAGTATTTTCTAACAGGCTATCAATTTGGCGGCGTAAGTCGGCGATTTCTTCACGTTTACGTCTTTCAATTACCATTTCAATACTGCCTTTTAACTCATTTAACTCTGCTACAGTTAAATCTTTAATTTTTTGATCTAGTTCACTCACAATTTCTATCCTAATTTAAAAATGATAATTTAGATTGGCCTAATAATATCAACATGGTCTTTTAGGCTTGTCAAGATTTACCTTTAAAACCTTCTAATATAATAGGTCTTAAATCTAAAAGCCTATGATAATAGAACCTCTATTAAGTAAGTATAGCTAAAAAATTCTTAATCATTTAAAGAACTTTTAATTCTCAGTTTAGTGGTGAGATTATGATGAAGTATTTTTACTAATACTACTTAATAAATAAACCTAAAGCTTTTGCCATTACTTAGTGTGGTTTGGTTTAAAGTAGTGGCAAGTCTGTAGGGGGCGCATAGCTTAACTGCAGATAACTTTAATTTGAAGTACTAATTTTAATAAATAATTAAGTTTATGACCGTTTAGGCACTTTGTACAACATCACATTCTTAGCACTGCTACAATCTTCATAATAGTCCATAACAACAATAACAATGTTGGTGATGTAATGCAGGTAGCAAAACCCATTTTAGCTAGCTTAAGTATTCTAGGTATGATAGGGATAGGCATTAACTTAATGTTTGACTCTACTCTATTGCCTATTGAAATGGTAATTTTACAAGCACTCACTATTTTGTTGACCACTATTTATATAATCATTACCTGGTATTCTACCAAGATCAACTCTCTACAATTATCAAGTACTCATTCCTCATTACTTACCACTACTTTAGATCAACCTAATCCGGTCTATCAGTCTGAGTGGATATTAGATGCGTTAGCGGGAGGGGTAATTGCTACTAATTTACAAGGAATTATTCTCTACATTAATAATGCTGCTCAGCTATTAACAGAGTTTTCCTATACAGAGGCTCGTGGTAAACCATTAGATATTATACTTAATTTGTCGGGGGAGCACTTATCTACTCAATATATTATTGACTTAAATAATCAAAATGATCCTGAGCATCATCTACAATTTGAGCAGGTAAAATTAACGACTAAATCGGGTAGTAATTGTTTTTTAGAGCTACATACCACACGAATTCCTTCCCACACTGATTTGATTATTTTCATTTTTAGGGACATTGGTTCAGAGCGCAAAATTATCAGTCGCTTATATCGTCAGGCTGCTCATGATCCTTTGACGGGGCTAATGAATAGACGTAGTTTTGAGCAATATGTGAGTCAGCTAACCCAAAGTAATCCTGAAATACCTCAAAATCATGTATTAGTCTCCATTGATTTAGATAATTTTAAAGTGGTGAATGATACTAGTGGTCATCAGGCAGGTGATGAACTACTGAAACAAGTAGCTCAGCTTTTTCTGAAAGCCGTAAGACGTACAGATAAAGTAGCACGGATGGGCGGGGATGAGTTTGCTATTTTATTAGAAAAGTGCGCCTTAGATAAAGGCATCCATATTATGGAGTCCATTCAACATGAATTGCGTGGCTTTCGTTTTAGCTGGCAGGGGCAAGTCTTTAATGTAGCAGCTAGTATTGGTGTGCTAGAGCTAAAATCTGATCAGTTACATGACATAAGCCAAACATTTGCTATGGTTGATAAAGCCTGTTATGCCGCTAAAGCCTTAGGGCGTAATCAGATATCCGTTTATATGGCTAAAAATGTTAATCCTCAAGTACTTGAGTCAGAACCCGTACATACGGATTGGGCAAAGTTACTACAGGAAGCCATGGATTTAAATCATTTTGTATTATTCGTGCAGCCTATTTTACCTTTACAAGAGCAAGTTCGAAATCCTTATGTGCATTTTGAGATATTGCTGCGTTTACCTTACCGTAAGACTTTACTAAGTCCAGGCAGTTTTTTACCAGCAGCAGATCGTTTGGATATGATGGCAAAGATTGATCGTTGGATTATTCGACGAGTGCTACAAATTATGGCTGAGACAGATTTAAAAGTGGCTAATGGGGTCGAACCTAAGTTTATGATTAATCTCTCTTCTCAGGCTATTCAGGATCCTGATTTGTTTGAGTACATCAAAGCACAGGTAATTCACTGGGGTACGAATCCACAATTATTGTGTTTTGAGATTTCTGAGTCAGTAGCCATTGCTAATTTTGTTGAGACAAAACGTTTAATGAAAGCACTAGATCAATTAGGTGTGGGGCTAGTATTAGATGATTTCGGTAGTGGTTTCTCTTCCTTAAGTTATATTCGTGATTTGCCACTACGCTACTTAAAAATTGATGGTAACTTTGTACATAATTTAGTCTCTAGTCCTGTTGACGCTGCCATGATCAAAGCAGTGCATGAAGTAGGACAGGTTATGAATCTTTATACGATTGCTGAACTCGTCGAGGATGGCGAAACCTTAGATCAATTGCGTAGCATTGGGATTAATTTTGCGCAGGGTTTTTACTGTGGTAAGCCTTATCCCTTGTTAGAGTTATGCGATTTGGGTATTCAACCGGCTATGTTGGCTAGAAAGGTGAGTTAATTAAATTAGACCCACATCCTAAGGTGAACTTGCCTAAGCTCTGATGCAACCTTTAAGGTAGTACTTAGTTATTAATCAAGTGATTTATCTAAGGATAGTACTGTGAGCCGTTTTCCCCTTTTGGCGGTTATCTTAATTCTCATTCCAGCGATTGAAATTTTTACCTTTGTGCAAGTAGGGCAAAGTATTGGTTACTTTGTTGCCTTATTATTGCTGGTTGTAATGACCTTGTTAGGTAGTTACATGCTACGTTTGCAAGGTTTGTCTACTATGCGAAAAATTATCACCACTGTAACAAGTGGGCAGTCCCCAACCTATGAAGTGATGGAAGGCATCATGGTAGGGGTAAGTGCCATATTTTTGCTGATTCCTGGCTTTATTAGTGACTTAATAGGTCTAAGTTTACTAATACCTCTTACACGGCGTTGGATTCTAAAAATGTTTATCAGTCGTAAGCTCCGTGCTAGTACCAGCAACCGCAACTATCAAGATGTACAAGTGAATATCATTGAGCCTGAAAAGATTACACTAAAGCCCCATGGTCAAACCAGCTATGATTATGAGGGTGAATACATTAGAAAAGATAAATAAATCAATTAATTGTATTCAGATTTTCATAAAGTTTTGTCACATCTCTTGACATCATAATAATCATCCTTATTATTAGCACTCGTTACCGATGAGTGCTAATAAGCCAGAACTCATCGTTTTTTAAGTTTAGTTTTAATACCTTACTCAAAGTTTAGAGGAGTCACTCCATGAATCTTCGTCCATTGCATGATCGCGTGGTGGTACGTCGCTTAGAAGAAGAGCGCAAAACAGCAAGCGGGATTATCATTCCAGACAATGCGACTGAAAAGCCTGACCGTGGTCATGTCCTTGCAACAGGTCCGGGTAAACTAAATAACGATAATCAACGGGTTGCCTTACAAGTTAAAGAAGGCGATACCGTATTATTCGGCAAATACGCAGGTACTACCGTGAAAGTTGACGGTGAAGAATTATTAATCATGCGTGAAGAAGATATTTTAGCGGTGGTTGACGGTAAATAAGTCCAAGTACTTGGATTTTAATCGAATCATTTAACTAACAATCACGCTTAATTAAGGAATACAAGATGAGTGCTAAAGAAGTACGTTTTGGTGATGATGCTCGCGCCCGTATGGTTCGTGGTATCAATGTTTTAGCAAATGCCGTAAAAGTAACTTTAGGCCCTAAAGGTCGTAATGTTGTATTAGAAAAATCTTTCGGTGCGCCCACCGTAACGAAAGACGGTGTATCTGTTGCGAAAGAAATCGAATTAGAAGATAAATTCGAAAACATGGGCGCTCAGTTGGTAAAAGAAGTTTCTTCTAAAACGTCTGATGCAGCCGGTGATGGTACTACTACTGCAACCGTATTAGCTCAAGCTATCGTTCGTGAAGGTATGAAGTCAGTAACTGCGGGCATGAATCCAATGGATTTAAAACGTGGTATTGATAAAGCTGTAACTGCTGCTGTAGCACAATTACACAGCATGTCTAAGCCTTGTGCGGACAATAATGCTATTGCTCAAGTAGGTACTATCTCTGCTAACTCTGATGACTCAATCGGCAATATTATTGCTGAAGCCATGGACAAAGTAGGTAAAGAAGGCGTTATCACAGTTGAAGAAGGTAACTCTTTAGAAAACGAATTAGCTGTTGTAGAAGGCATGCAGTTTGATCGTGGTTATCTCTCCCCATACTTTGTTAATAACCAACAAAATATGACAGCAGAGTTAGAGAATCCTTTCATTTTGTTACATGACAAGAAAATCTCTAATATCCGTGACATGTTGCCCGCTTTAGAAGGTGCGGCTAAAGCTGGTCGTCCTTTAGTGATTATTGCTGAAGATATCGAAGGCGAAGCCTTAGCAACTCTAGTAGTTAATAACATTCGTGGTATCGTCAAAGTAGCAGCAGTAAAAGCTCCAGGTTTCGGTGATCGTCGTAAAGCTATGCTGCAAGACATTGCTATCCTTTCAGGTGGCACTGTTATTTCTGACGAAGTAGGTTTGAGCTTAGATGCAGTGACTCTAAACGATTTAGGTCAAGCTAAGCGTGTAGTAATTACTAAAGAAGACACCACTATTATTGATGGTGCAGGTAATGCTGAAGAAATCAAATCACGTGTGGATCAAATCCGTGCTCAAATCGAAGTAACTACTTCTGATTACGACCGTGAAAAACTTCAAGAGCGCGTTGCTAAATTAGCAGGCGGTGTAGCCGTAATTAAAGTCGGTGCAGCCACTGAAGTTGAAATGAAAGAGAAAAAAGCTCGTGTAGAAGATGCTCTGCATGCTACTCGTGCTGCGGTTGAAGAGGGTGTTGTACCTGGGGGCGGTGTTGCTCTAGTACGTGCTTTACAAGCTATTGCAGGCTTAAAAGGTGAAAATCACGATCAAGACATGGGTATCCAAATTGCGTTACGCTCTATGGAAGAACCTTTACGTCAAATCTGTGACAACGCAGGTGATGAACCATCAGTAGTTCTAAATGCTGTTAAAGCAGGTCAAGGTAACTACGGCTATAACGCTCGTACTTCAGAATACGGCGATATGATTGCAATGGGTATCCTTGATCCTACTAAAGTTACACGTACTGCATTACAAAATGCAGCTTCTGTTGCTGGTTTAATTATCACGACTGAGGCGATGGTTGCAGAATTACCGAAGAAAGATGCTCCAGCAATGCCTGATATGGGCGGCATGGGTGGCATGGGCGGTATGATGTAATCCTCTTGTGACTGTCAAAGTTACCTAAGCAAAAGCCCGCAATTGCGGGCTTTTGTATTAAGGTCAATCTCATAACTCTTAAGTGTCTAGCTTGTTTGCTGAGTACTTATAGGTTTATCAGCCGCTTGCTTTTTAGGAGCAGGCTTTTGAGTTTCCGATTGATGTTGCCCCTTTTTCAGTTCTTCACCTAATGCTTCTGAATCCACCGCGAAAGTAGGTTTACCTAGTAGTAGCAATAAACCAATCAACATTAGTTGCATCGAACGTTTTTGAGTCATCTTAATAATCTCTTAAGCAGCATAGAGTCGGGTTGTAAAAAACTCCAACAGCAAATCAGAGGCTTGAATAGAATACTCGCCTCCACCTGGTTTCTCGCCTTCCTGCCAATGGATATTCATTAACCCAAAGTAGTCTGCCATGATCGGACGGATATTATTGCGAATCTGGTTAGTCCAGTATTGTATATGTGACTGAATCTCGCGCTTTTCTTGTGCTGTGATGCCCTCACAGTACGGATTTCCGCCCAAGAGACGTACAAACTCACCCTGAGATAGAGGTACTTGTCCAGTTAGGCGTCGGAATACTAACACTTGTGCAATAGTTAAGCGTTCTGTATTGAGTAACCAACGTTTATGTTTAGCATATAATGCTGGAGATTGCCGTTTTTTAACCAATATATCAGGCGAATGTTGCTCTAAAAATGGAATTATTTCAGCCCAATGAGCTTGGCGTTGTAAATCCGTAATTATGCTTCTTAAGATTTCATCACCGGAAGTTGCGTGCATGGTCATCCCTTGGTCAAAGCCTTGTTATAAATGGGCTAGGTCTATATGTGTAACGCAATAATAGACCAAGAGATGACGCTAAAGTGTCAAATTACACTAAGCTTTTGAGTAATTAGCTTAAAATTATTCCAGAATCGATGATAAAGGTACTTCCATCAACTCATCCATGTTGTCCTGAGCCGCTGTTTGAGCGGGACGCTGTGTAGGATAACGATAATTGGCTGTGCGTCGAGGCTGTTCGTTAGGTACAGGGCGTGCAGGCGCTGCACGACGCATTGGCTCTTCCGGATAATCATTCATAACTTGAGCTTCAGGATAATAAATCCGCTCAGCTTGATGTCTCTGTAAGCCAATAACCTCTCGGGTGGTAGCGACTGTTGCGCGAGGTGTCGGGTTACGTCGCACAGGTGCTGAGGTTGGACGAGTAGGTAAGTTAACCAATTCTACCTTAATACTAGGTTGTTGTTGACGTAGTACAGGGCGTGTAGGGGCTGGGCGCTCTACCTTTTCTGTAGCGCGAGGGGACGCTGTATGACTAGCAACACCTGTAGGTACTGGAGTAGGAGTACTTTCAACCTTCCGTATGGGTACCGTCTTATTAGGTTCCGTATTTACTACTTGAGGGGCAGTAGTTTTAGGAGGAATTTGAGTACTTTCGGAGGGTACGTTAATAGTCGTAGCCGACACATTAGCGGCTTGTTCAATAGCAGCAGTGATATCTTGAGCGGATAAGGCCGAGCTATTTGAGCTTTCAGCAGTACTGGGTGTTTGAGTAGTAGCTGTTTCTATAGGTTTAACTAAGTCAGGCTCACTAGTCTTAAGAGCTTGATAAGCCTGCTCCAATTGAGTTTGGTTAGGGGCTAAAGTACTCAGTTCTGGTTTTTTAAGTAATTCAGCTGTATCGGTTAGTAAGCTCTGAGTACTTTGAATAGTTTTGTTATTGATTTGTTTAAGAATAGTATCTTGTTGCTTACGTACAGCTTCTAATAATAATTGCTTAGCCTCAGGATGTTGAGGTTGCTTTTCTAGTACTTGATCTAAAAACAATGCGGCATTATTAGCACCATTCACATTAGTCCAACGTTGTGCTGCCAGCGCTTCTTGTGCTCGCGCTAGTAAACGCTCTATTTCTAATTGTTGGGTTTGAGCAGTTTGTAGTTGTTTTTCAAGTTCTAATTGCTTAATGGCTTGATTAGATAAACTAAATTCTTTAATCCATTGACCTGCACGACTTAAGGTGAGGTTTGCTGTAATCAAATCTTTATTAGTAAGTAAGGTTTGAGTTTGAGTGTGCTCATATTGAAGTACTTGCTCAAGTAGTGGTAGAGCTTGCTCGCGATTATGCTGAGTAGCTAAAACATCACGTAATTTACCGACTATAGGTTCTAAATTGGCATTCTCACCTAGATTTAATTGCTGAGTCAGTTCATGGGCTAGAGTGCCTAATGGATCAAGCGGTTGTGATGTATTAGTTAGCGTAGCGCCTACTTGTGCAGTTGCCAAATTTGGTTCTATCTTAGTCGGCTTCGGAGCATTAACTGCGACAGGTTCAGTGACTTTATTATGTGGTTTAGGTTCAATACCTACCGGTTTAGCAGCATTGTTAGCGTGATGGTCAATATAGGTTTCTGCTTGCTGCATAAGATGATGTGTAGCAAAACCTGTAATCGCAACAGCAGCGGCTACCGCCGTGGGAAGTACCAATTTTAAAGGTGAGCGCTTAGTCAATTGCTTAATAAATAGTTGTGCTGTTTCTTGGCGTACCCCCGGTTGTAAAGCTAAACCTTGTTGCAAAGCTTCTTGTGCATTGGTAGATAAATGTTTTATCTCTGAAGGCTGGGTATGGCGAACTACAGCTTCTAACGTATGTTGCTTTTTAAAAGGGGCTTCCCCCGTTAAAAAGTGATAAGACATGCAGGCTAGTGAAAATACATCATCTTCAGGTTGAGGCACATCACCTACGGCTACTGCTGGGCTGATATAACCTGAGTTTAGCGTCAAACGGTAATCAATAGCCGGTGTGGTTTTTTTAATATAATGCCGTAGTGCATAAACTAAAGGAGCGTTAAGTAAGCGCACTTGAGCATTATGTAGTTGTAAAGCGGCAGGCTCTAAAAAGCCGTAAGTCGGTGGCTCGAGTTGATTGATACTGTTAGCTAATAAATTTAAGTAAGGCTTTAAATCCTGTAACAATCGTTGCCGATCTTTGCCCCCTTGTAAGTACTCACTAAATAATTTGCCTTCAATATGAGGCATTACTAACCACAAGGTACCATTGTCATTGCCACTATCGGTAACGATTGGTAATAACGCTGAGCGTGATTCTGTAAAGGGCATGAGCACATCATACAGTGCGTCTTCAAAGCCATTCAGTTGATTTAAAGCTGTAGCAACTTTAAGCAATAGAACATAAGCTTCTGGTTTGTCAGTGTCTTTTACTTCTAAATCACGCGCCCAATAAACATCCGCTAGGGCGGTACGTCCTAAACAACGTGTTAAAGAATAACGCCAACCCATCATGGGATGAAGTGGCGCTGTAGTCGACAAATCCGATACCATTAGGCTGGCCTCGTATACAAAAAATTGGCAAATAGTGCTGTGTATGAATCTTGCCACTGCCTAACAGACTACCGGATGAATTAGGACGATTTATGGTTAATTTCACTGAGTAAATCAATATGGAATAATTGCCCTAGCATTTCTAAACCTAATTCTTGGTCAGCGGCATGGCGTAAGTGTAGTAAATACGCAACAGGCAGATAATGACCTGTACTGAGTTGCTCATTGCGAACAATACTCTCTATCTGTACAAAAATAGGTTGAAGTGCTGCTATCAACTCCTGATGACTGGGGTAGCGTGTACGAATGGTGCTGATCAATTCATCAAATTTGACTACTAACTCAGGGGGCGCTTGACGCTCGTTAACTATACCCAATGATTTTAATAAAGTGGGTTTTAAGTAGGTTAAAATATCTGCTTGCTGATTGCAGGTATGCCAATCGGTAGTATTCCATTCCGGCTCAAGGATTTGTAGAAAGTTCATTAAAACCTTTTCAACGCCCCAAGGTTTGAGAATAAGGTCGGTACTTAAGGGTTTTAACCAATCAGGTGCTAACTCTAATTGAATCATGCGGTGTTGTTCGGAGTGTTGCACATACTGATGAGCGCCTACGCTATATACATCAGGAATTCGCCCTGCTCGCCATAAACGTCGACCATCCCGAACTAAACGCTGTACAGTAAACCAAGCATCCACCCCATAAAGCTCAGTAATAGTAGCCTGATTGAGCGGCACATTTAAACCTAGATTCAGTGGCAGGTGTAAACTCGCCTCCATTAGTTGTACCTTGCTAGCGTCGATTAAAGCCACTACTTCGCGCCCACGATATTGCAAGGTTTCTAAAACGTTAGCGCCTAAGTTTTGAATACTAGTCCAAGTACTAAATTGTAAAGCATCTGAGCCATTGGGTCGGTCAGCAAACTGCACAACTTTATGCAATAACATAGTCCAAGTACGAATATTATTTAAGTACGCTCGTTGTTGTGCAGGTGTAACTGAAGTAGGAAAACGCAATCGCCATAATAAGCTAGGGTGCTCTTTAGGATTAATATGACCTGCGGCTTGTTCGGCAGCGTAATGACGCGGAGTATCCACGGCTACCACGCCTGCACGATGGGACGTATCACAGACACCAATATAATGGCGAATGTGATCAATACTAAGATTCATATAGGCTCGACTCATCAGCTCACTTTGTAAGCCTTGGCGAGTAATATAACGCTCACTGGGATTATGATGTGAAGTACCTAAATACCATTCACCCGGTGCAATATAACGCAGTACATCTCGTTGTTTAGAGCGCCAATTATTTTTAAAACCAATCAGATGTAACGGTTGGTCAGTAGGCAATAAAGTAGCGATAGAGCGAGGCTGAGGTTCGAGTAATAAGGTTTTATTTAATATCTCAGCAGCACTTTTTAAGCCATTATCATGCCAAAGCGATTGAACGACAGGCAAATTAAACTCATAACTGGGGGCTGGCAGTGTTCGGTCATAATGTAATTCGGGATGCTCCACAAATAATTGATCAGCAGCATCCTCTTTAAACAGCGCTAAAGTCGGGAGATGAAGGTTAGCACAATGCAAATCAGTAGCATAAGCCACTTCGCGATAAAGACGAGGCTGAAACATCCTAAGGAGTCCTAATAAAAAGCATTATAGGCTTGCTATAGATGGTGGTGTTGGTTTTTACCACTGCACGACTCTTAGAACCCACTAAAGGGCTAGATTTTCCAGACAAGGGGTCGAATATAAGCCCTTTATTACAGACTATGAACCCTGTTTAATGACCCCTCAGCATAAGGATGTTTAATGAACAAAATGATCGTTTCAGGGCGTGTTTTGGCGGACTCTTACGCGCCTAAAGTCATAAAAGAACTCGATGATTTATCGTGGAAGTTGTTAGGGCAATGGCAACTCACAGCGGGCAACGAGCATTTTGAAGTAATTATTCCTGAGGGGGCATTAATACAGTTAGAGTTTGAAAAGGGGAGAGTACTTTATTTAAATAGTAAAGAAGTTCAACAGCGTTATCCATTGGGCTTCAGTCAAAGTACTGTTTCAGCAGTTGTTATTCGGTTGTTGCAATTAGAAAAATTACCAGCCAGTCAACAATCGCCTTTATTAACGCTAAATAATTTTGAGCAGCAGTATGTTAAGTATGGTTTGTATACTATTACCAGTCGCACATCATTTAACCCTAAGTTATTAAACTCCGCACCACTGATTAAGCGTACCCATCCTGTTTTATTATTAATGCCGGATAGTTTACAAAGCTTGGCGGATAGCTTTGGTGTACTGTGGCAAAATCGTGCCCACTATCATGCGAATAGCTATTTAGAGCGTTTATTAAGACCTTATCATTCAACGATTTTAGGCTATGAATACTCTGCTTTGATTCACTCCCCTGTGGAGACACTAACTAGGCTGGTCGGCTTATTACCTCAAGACGTTGAATTACATATTATAGGTTTAGGTGTGGGGGGCGTATTGGCTGAGCTATTAGCACAAGCGAGTAGTCAGTGCTGGACATCTGAATTATGGGAATCTTTAGCCGCCAAGGGGCAAGCCCATTTTGCGCAAGACCTCAAAGTACTCACTCAACTATTACAAGCCAAATCCATCCAGATTAGTAAAATCGTGACAATCGGTGCGCCCTTACGGGGTTGGTCATTAGCTCACTTGTCACTGCCCCAACTCATTACATGGCTCAATGCCTATCAGGCACAAAGCGCCGATCTCAATACTAATAACTTAGCCTATCGTGAAGCATGGTTGGGGCTAGCTCAGCAGCTTAAACTAGTGCCTAGCGATTTAGCAGGCTTAATGGCACTACAACCAACCAGTACTTTAATTCGCTTGCTCAATGACCCCAAGGCTTTAATCACGGGGCAAAGTGCTCACATCGCTAGTGGTATTACCGCCAGTACTTTAGAGCAATGGTTAGTCGAGCAAGTAGCGGATGTCTTTCAAGAGCAGTCTAATGATGGTGTGGTTGCAGTCAATGCTACGCAAGGGGGCGCAAAGCGTTCCGCAGGGCAATACCATTATTGCACCACTCAAACGCAGCATTTCAATTATTGGTCTAACAATAGCGTATTAGAGCGAGTACTTTCCGCCTTACAATCACCCGATTTAGATCCGAATTGGCAAGTCCTTCAGTCCCAAACAACGCACTATCGTTCTAATCTTGAGCTAAAGGCTTCAGTACCTAGCAAAGGCATAGTGGTTTTTATCGCAGGTTTATTAGGCTCAGAATTACTAGTTGACAATAATCCCGTTTGGTTAAATGAATCCGCTTTACATTGGGGGGACTTTCCAAAATTAGAAACGACTCATCATGTGACGGTGGGTAATATTATTAGTAATGATTACGAGCACTGTTTAGAGTACTTAAGTCATCACTACCAAGTGATACCCTTTGCCTACGATTGGCGACAAGCCACGCAAACAGCTGTCAAATCACTAAACCAAGTACTTAAACAACTCCTACACACTCGTAATGAGCAAGGCTTAAATTATCCGATTCGTATCGTGGCGCACTCAGCAGGTGGATTAGTTGCATGGGGATTGATTCAAACCGAGCCGTTATTTTGGCAACGTTTAACCGTTGAAGCCGATACGCGAGTACTGTTGGTAGGTACACCGTTGCAAGGTACGGCACGGGTGGCGCAATGGCTTTATGGTGAGGAGCGTTTGATTGAGTACTTGGATATAGTTGAGGGTAGTAAAAACGCTAAAGATCAAATTACGGCACAATGGGCGAGTTACCAAGGTTTAATCGATTTATTACCACCAGAGTACTTTGATATTGAGCGTTGGCAAAATCCAATCACTACTGATCCTGCTTTTAGAGAGCGCTTACAAGCGGCACAACTTTATCAAAGTACTTTAACGCAAGCCCAAAGTTTACATTTAGATCGAGTCCTTTATGTGCGCGGTGAAAGTACGTTGACCCCAGTACAACGCACGCAGGATGGGGAGTGGTTAGCCTCGCGTTATGGGGATGGGGTAGTAACTTGGTTAACTGTGCCTAGTACTTTAGCCCAATGGCAAGTCCCCTTAGAGCACGGCTTAATGCTCAATAACTCACGCTACTTTGCCGCCTTTAGTGAGTTATTAGAGCAGGGTCACACGACCGCGCTACCACGAGTACTCCCTCAAATACCTAATGAAACCTTAGTACGTTTACCGAAAAGTACGCCTGTCCTTTATCCCACGATTGAACTCATTCGTGCCGCTGCGTTTGGCTATCACACACTAGAAACACGAACGAGTACTTTGCCACCTGTAGAGCTGTGGGTGACCCAAGGAAATTTGGAGCACGTGAGTCGTGTATTGGTCGTGGGGCATTACGAAGGTAATGGCATTGTGAGCGCGGAAAGTGCGTTGGATCAACGTCTCAATGGACGCTTACGTGAGTTACATCGTTTAGGGATTTACCCCTCAACTATCAATAGTGCTGAATTAGTTTTAAATCAGGGCAAACAACCTGCGGGCGCATTAGTCATTGGTTTGGGTGAGGTGGGCAAACTGACCTCACAACATTTGACCAGTACGTTTACTCAAGGCTTATTGCGGTATGCCATGAGTCAAGCGAGTACTTTAAATACTGACACCAGTACTTCACGTTTTACCCAAACTTTAGAGATCAGTAGTTTACTAATTGGTACTCAAGCCAGTGGTTTGAGTTTGCGCGAAGGCTTAATAGCCATTTTACGTGCTTTGCAAAAGGCTAATGCGGCACTTCTGAACAGGGCAGGGGCGCAAACTATATTACGTTTTCAGGCTTTAGAGTTTGTGGAATTGTATGCGGATAAAGCGATTGAGGCAGCCAAACAATTACAAACTATTGTTCAACAAGCTGAGTTTCGGGATGACTTTAGTTTAAGTAGTTGGGTCCGCAGTCTCGCTGGAGGGTATAGTCGGGTGGTGTATAGCGAGGCGAGTGGTTGGTGGCAGCGCTTACAAATTACGGGAAGCCCACAAGGGTTAAGCTTTTTGGCTCTCACGGAACGCGCTCGTGCCGAATCTATTTTACAACCTACCCAGCGCCAATTAGTCGATCAGTTTGTGTCGAAAGCGATTAACCAAACCAAAGCTGATGCGGAAAGTTGTGAGGTGGGCAAAGTACTATTTGAAATGTTATTGCCGAATGCGCTCAAGGAGCACGCCTTACGTTCTGAGCATTGGGTGTTAGTACTCAATAGTGATGCGGCAGCTTATCCGTGGGAACTGTTACATAATCGTAGTGATCCTGATCAATTGCCTTTAGCAGTTCGCACGGGGTTAGTGCGGCAATTACAAACCACGCACTTTAGACAAACCGTATTAAATCCCACGGGGCGCTCAGCATTAGTCGTAGGTGATCCTGTGATTAGTGTATTACCTCGTCTACCTGCTGCTCGACAAGAAGCGCAAAGTGTAGTGAGTTTATTAGAGCAATATGGTTTTACCGAATTAGGGCGTGAAATAGATACTAATGCTGAATCGATTTTGTGTGCGCTACATAGTCGCGAGGTGCGAGTACTGCATTTAGCGGGGCATGGGGTTTATCGTTATCCCAATCGTGAGGGTGAGTTAGTCACTGGAATGGTGATGGGTGACAATGAATTTTTGACGGCGGTTGAAATTGAGCAAATGCGCCAAGTACCCGAATTAGTCTTTGTCAATTGTTGTCATTTGGGCAAAGTTGATCAAGATAATGTGAGTACTTTAAGCCAAGCAACGACTGAGGAACGTCACCAATTTGCGGCGAGTTTTGCCGAAGGTCTCATCGGTATGGGAGTGCGGGCAGCCATCGTGGCAGGATGGGCGATTAATGATAATGCAGCGCGGTTATTTGCTGAAACCTGTTATCGAGCGTTATTAACAGGCAGTACTTTTGGTGAAGCTGTATTACAAGCGCGGCATACGACTTGGCAGCTTTATCCCACTAGTAATACGTGGGGGGCGTATCAATGTTATGGCGACCCTGATTATCGTTTAGTGCAGGAGAGTACTTTAGGTGAGGATAGTAGTGAGTACTTAGCCGTACCGCAGTTTATAGCCCCCATTGAGGTGAGTACTGAGCTAGATAATCTCATTAATGCCACGGATAGTTTACGTTTAGGTGAGTATCAATGGTTATTGAATAAGGTCACTCTAATAGCGCAAGTCACCCCCACCGAATGGCTCAAAGACGCCAGTTTATTAAGTCGGCTAGGTCGCGTTTACAGTAAGCTCGATCAATTCCCGCAAGCGATTCAAGCCTATAAACAAGCGATTTATGCGGATAAGGCTGAGTACTTAATGAGTACTTGGGATGATTTAGTGAGTGTGTTGACGGCTTATGCTTTGCAACTTCATCAATACCCCGAAGTACTAGAGCGTAATCCTTTAAGTACTAGTTCAAGGGAGTTAATGACAGAGGCTTTAAAAGTACTAGAGTGGCTTGATTATATTGGGCAAGTGGCAACACCGCCTTTAGGCTTGGTAGCAGGGTCAGTGCTGGGTCAAACCCAAGATCGTTTGGAGGAGCGAGCCAAGTACTTTAAACGTTTAAGTATGATGGAGGTAGGCGCTAGTCAAGCTCAAGTCCTTCAACAAATGGAGCAGGCTTATTGGCAAGCACAGGAGTATTCATGGAGTCTCAAACATCAAATCGCTACTTATCCACTCGTGAATTGGATAACCTGTCGGTTAGTCCGCTACCACCGTCAGGAGCAATTATTAACAGTAAGAGACTGGGAAATACTGCAAGAGTGGGTCAGCAAAGCCGAAAATGAAGCCGCTCAACAAGAGCAGTTAGCCCCCACTTTTTTGGCAGCCGTTAACCAAGCTGAAGTACTGTTAGCAAAGTCTTTAATGCCGAGTACTCGACCAGAATTTGGTCTGATTATTCAGTACTATGAAAGAGCCTTAGAGCGTGGAGCACCCCCGCGCCGAATTCGGTTTGTGAGTGAGCATTTGGATTTTTTAACGTTAATGTTAAAGGATGCAGTTTTTGCAGAGCAGGAGCGGGAGTTATTACACCATCTAAAAGCGCAATTGAAAGAGCGCTGGCAAGTTTTACCCGTTAGTGAGTCCTAACGGGTAAGTCATCACTATAGCAATTCGCTATTATTGAGCTTTTGGCGCTTCAGCAGGAGCTGCTGGGGCTTGTGCTGGAGCGGGAGCCGCTTCAGCTTTTGGCGCTTCAGCAGCAGGAGTCGCTGCAGCTTGAGCTGCTTGTAAGGCTTGCTGAGCTTGTTGGAGTTGACGTTGTTGAGCTTCCATGTATTTCATGAAGGCTTGGCGTTGAGCTTCCAACTGTTGTTGCTGTTGTTGTAATTGTTGCAACTGCATTTGCATATTAGGTTGTTGTGGCATCATACCCATAGGCGCCATGCCATAAGGTTGTGGCATCATCATAGGCTGTGCAGGCATTGGCATAGGTTGTTGCATCATGTAAGGGTTGTAGCCATAAGGAGAATAACCACCGTTTGAGCTATTGCCTGTGCTATTACCAGAACCGTAACCATAGCCATTACCGTAGCCGTTGCCTAAACCATAAAGGTTAGCATTGGTGTTCCCACGACCTTGACCATAGGTATCAGCATTCATATCAGTGTTGCCTTTACCTTTGAAGTTGAGGGAGAAATCCATCTCACCGTCGCCAGTACCACGACCACGACCCCAACCCCGTGCATCACCGTTACCTGCGCCAGCACCTTGACCTTGTGCATTACCAGAACCTGCGGTGTTACCTGTGCCATAACCAGAGCCGTTGCCATTACCGTTATCAAAGCCGTTGAAAAAATCAGCTTGTGCAGTGCTGGCAGCAAATAAAGCTACTAAGAATGCGATAGAAAGACGTTTCATGGGAGTATCCTCTAGCCTGTGAAAGTTCATAATGTTTAATATTAGAATATTCTAATATTGTGTTTTATAAAAAGCAAGCAACTTATCTCTCTCTTGTCACCTAAAACGATGAAATAGTTTTTAAGGCGGTAACAGGACTTTCTCTACGCTTAGCGAGGTGCTTTAAGGCAAAGTGCAGCTAAGAGTACTTAATCTTGTATGATGGGTTAACTAATAAATATTGTATAAGGGGCGAATGATGGATTTAGGGCCAGTGATGTTAGATCTGACCGGAACGGAGTTAACTGCACAGGAGCATGAGTTAGTTAATCATCCGTTGGTGGGGGGTATTATCTTCTTTACCCGCAATTATCAATCCGTTGAGCAGTTAAAGCAGCTAGTTGCACAGATTCGCAAAGCATCCCAGCGTCGTTTACTGTTATCGGTTGATCATGAAGGGGGGCGAGTACAACGTTTTCGCACCGAGTTTACTCGTTTACCTTCATTAAGACGTTTGGGGGAACAGTATGAAACTGATCCAGAACAAGCAAAGCGTCAAGCTAAACAAGCAGGCTGGTTGATGGCGGCTGAGCTTCGAGCCTTGGATATTGATTTTAGCTATGCGCCTGTATTGGATTTGGATTATGGTGTGAGCTTAGTGATTGGTGATCGATCATTACATCGTGACCCTAATGTAGTGAGTACTTTAGCGATTGAATATATAGCGGGCATGCGTGAAGCAGGGATGGCTTCTACAGGTAAACATTTTCCTGGGCATGGTTTTATTGAGGCAGATTCTCACCACAGTATCCCCGTTGATTCGCGTAGTTTAAAGCAAATCATGCAACAGGATATTCAACCTTTTGTAAGCCTCATTCAAGCAGGTCTGAATGCCGTCATGCCCGCTCACGTCATTTATGAAAAAGTCGATCCGCGTCCTGCTGGCTTTTCTCATTATTGGATTCAAACTATTTTGCGTAATGAGCTGAATTTTAAAGGTCTCATCTTTAGTGACGATTTAAGTATGGAGGGAGCAACCGTAGCAGGTAGTTATGCACAGCGCGCTAAAGCAGCGCTTGATGCTGGTTGTGACATGATTATGGCTTGTAATCGTCGAGAGGGGATTTTAGACATTTTAGAGCATTTGGATTACACCATGACACCAGAATCACAAGCTCGTATTCAAGCGATGCAGGGTAAACCCTTTGTGACGCATAGCGAATTATTACAAAGCTCTGCATGGCAACAGGCGAGTACTTTAATGAGTACTTTGGTTTAAAGACAAGTTTGGACGTTGAGACAGGTTAATGCTCAAGGTATGCTGTGCGTTTTGCGGAGTGAGCCTATGAGCATTACAGTTAAAGAAGCCCAATTAGCCATGCAAAATGCGGATTGTTTGCATTCAGCAGAAGCCGTCCAACAAGCTATTCGGTTATTAGCAGCGGATATTACCCGTGACCTAGCCGACAAAGATCCCTTATTTATTTGCGTCATGAATGGTGGCATGGTAACAGCAGGGCACTTATTAGCGCATTTGCCGTTCCCATTGCAGGTGGACTATTTACACGCGACCCGTTATCGCGGAGCTACTTCAGGTACGGGGGATGTACATTGGTTGTGTCGCCCACAAAATAGTTTAAAAGGTCGTCATGTCTTATTAGTAGACGATATTTTGGATGAAGGTCACACGCTTTGCGAAATTGTACGCTGGTGTAATGCTCAAGAACCCGCTTCTGTACAAGTTGCCGTATTAATAGAAAAAATTCACGACCGCCGTAATCCTGAAGCTAAAGCCGATTTTTGTGGTTTACAAGTACCAGATCGTTATGTGTTTGGCTTTGGGATGGATTATAAAGAATATTGGCGTAATGCTGATGGCATCTACGCTGCTGGAGAGTAAGAATGACTGATTATATTGATTTTGCTGTGATTGGGGGAACGGGGCTGACCGCCATTGAAGGTTTAGAGATTATTCACAAAGAGGTGGTACATACCCCTTATGGTGAGCCTTCAGGGCAAATTACCCATGGACGCATTGGTGGTCATCGCATTGTATTTTTAGCACGTCACGGTTATACCCATACTATTCCACCGCATCAAATTAATTACCGCGCTAATCTATGGGCATTAAAAAGCATTGGGGTGGAAAAGGTGGTCGCGATAGCGGCGGTAGGGGGTATTACTCCCACGATGCAACCTAAGTCTTTAGTCATTCCCAATCAAATAGTGGATTACACTTATGGACGTAAACATACCTATTTTGATGAGGGACTAGAGAAAGTAACTCATATTGATTTTTCCGAGCCGTATTGTGAGGAGTTGCGGCAGTCGCTCTTAAGCGCGGGCAAATCTTTAGGTGTGATTGATGGTGCTACCTATGGTGTGACACAGGGGCCACGGTTAGAGACGGCGGCTGAAATTCGACGTATGGAGCAAGACGGTTGTGATGTAGTCGGTATGACCGCTATGCCAGAGGCGGGGTTAGCACGTGAATTAGGTTTGTGTTATGCCAGTTGTAATGTAGTCGCTAATTGGGCTGCAGGTAAAGGTGAGCAAGCCGTCATTACCATGGATGAAATTCAGGCTAATCTTCAAGAGGGTATGGCACAAGTTCGCCTATTGCTGAGAAGTTTAGTTTGCTAGTGTTGATTTAATGTTAGTCTTAGTCCTAGGCGGTTATCATACCGCCTTTAATTTCTGTCTATGATTCAAGTTGGTTATGGCTAGTACTTCCCCTTTTTCTGAAACGATTACCTTAAGTTTGCATCCTTCAAAACAGTTACTCTTTTTTATAGTAGGGGTGCATGTCTTTGTTGCTCTAATAGCGCTTAGTACACCAGCGTTTCCTTTTTGGGCGCGTTTACTCATGGCGGGAGTGGTGGGTATTTCTGCATGGCGTTCTTTGCAATTGCATTATTGGCAAAAGTCCGACCGTGCTATCAAAGCTATTAAGTGGTTAGAAACCGGTGAATGGCAGATTCAAGTGGGTAAGGATCCTACTTGGCAAACGGTGAGCTTGGGGCAAAGTTTTGTAAAACGCTGGGTACTGATTCTAGGTTTCAAACACCCCCAGTTAGGTCATGTGAATACTATTGTCCCTCCCGATAGCGTAGATGACAAAAGTACTTGGCAACATTTTATAATGCGATGGTTAGGCAATCGCCAGCATTCGCTATAATTAATTTTTTCTAATGTGATGTGTTTAAATAAGTCGTTTGTTGCAGTGCAATAAAAACCCTAAGCTAAGTGTTATAAAACAACCATAAAAAATAAACCCTATAAGGAGCTTAGAAATGACCATATTAAGTTTAATAATCGCAGTAAGTCGTCATGGCGTTGAAGCCTTCAAGCGCGAGCAGACTCGTCACTATTTGCTAACCCTGAATGAACGTGCTTTGGTGGATTTAGGTTTTGATCGAGAGTTGTTAGAGCAAGGCATCAGTACCTATCCTTGGCGCTCTAGTTTTACTGATACTAAACTTGAACCACTCTCTAGGAGTGGTTCAAATCAGATTCAGACTCTGAATCAGCAAGTACTTAAAGTCAGTAGCTTAGCAGCTATGCATTACTAATCACGAGCTGACTAATTTAGCTGGTTTAGACTGCTTTCGTTGGCGATCTTG
>JBDKGX010000035.1:0-22509 GCA_039797965.1 Pseudomonadota bacterium | reverse complement strand
CGTATGAGCAAATTACGGATTATGTCGGGAATGAATCCGCGAGCCTTGGTGTGTGGATAAGCGACTTTATGGGGCATGTTGACCGCACCGCACCCAGTGTTATGGCTGAAAATGCTATCCGTGGACTAGATCAAGTACAGACGTGTCGCTTGATGGTGACGTTAAGAGCACGAGAATCCACGCATGACTATAGCATCGTGAACGAATACGGGTACTTAGGGGCGTATCAGTTTGGCGCATCCGCACTGGCTACCGTGGGTTTAGTGAGCACTCAAGCCGTACAGCAAGCGCATAAGCGGGTAAGGCAAGGACTAAACCCCGAACAAGGTGAATTCTTACGAAATAGCGGAAACTGGATAGGCAGTAGTTATCAGCATTTTCTCAATACGCCTTCATTGCAAGATGCTGCGTTTATTAGTTTGGCTAATGTGAATGTGGGGCAAGGCTTTAAATCAAGGGCATTGATTAAGACGAATCCTAATCGTATTGCAGGCTACATTGCCGCCGCACACCTCAAGGGGAGTGGTGCAGCCAATAGTTGGTACTTAAGAGGGAAGGATAGTCGAGACGGTAACGGAACTCGTACCAGTGATTATGCCGAATTAGGGGAAGATGCTATCAATAGTCGAGTCGAATTATGTGGCGATAAATCCCTAATGAATGACTTAATCGACACCTTTATCCAGTAACGCACCCAAATCCAAAAAGTACAGCCTACTACCCCCCAAAACCCCGTATTTTTGTAGTGCGGGGTTATAACGGACTTATAACGGGCTACTTTTTAAGCAATTGAGGCTTAAACCATGACTCCGAACACTCTAAAAGACAGTCAAACCGTACAAGAAAAACTCTTAGTTGAACTCAAAAAGGCAGATTTACGTAATCAAAAAGGGCGCGAATCTATCCATGCTCTTTTAATTAAACCTCATGCGGTAAAGCTCTTAAGTGACCATGTAAAGGCTCATAATGGCGACCGTGAGCAGTATGTGAGTGGATTACTAGCCCTAGTGAATCATTACGATTGCGGCGCACCTATTGCCCTACGTGAAGTCTGTACATTGGCAGCGACGCCCGACTTTAGCGCTAACCTGTTACAAACAAAACTTATACCTTTGCTGGTAGAGCTAGGCATTATTTTACGTTTGGGTGAACGTTCTTATCAGTGGCAGATTGCCGAAAAGATTGGCACTAAGCCTACACTGCTAGCGTACTTGAAACCCGTCCTTGATATTGAAAGTACTCAAGCCTTACGCAAACAACAAGCGATTACCGCGAATGAAGTGCGACTCTTAGAGCTAGCCCGTAAGCAATCCTTACTGGCTCAAAAGCGCAAACAAACCACGATGCAGGCTTTAAATGCTGCACAGGAAGCGGAACGCCTCGCAGCTTCTTTACCTACTACCCCTAAGACCTCACTAGATTGGGCAAAAAGCAATGCTATGCCCTTGGTCATTATGGCGTTACTAGGTGCAGTGGTCATTGGTGGAATCCTTCAACCCACGGGTACACCTGCGAATAGTCCACAGTTAGCCCAACCAATAGCTCCTACTTTGTCCGTACAAGCCGCTAACGTGGGAGGTACTGAATAATGTTAGTCGGCAACTTCAACCCACAATCCATCGTTCCTAGCTCCTATAAATCAATGTTGGCGTGTACAGGTACGGTACTTAGCACACTGGCACTCACACAATCCGCCCCTTTAGCCGTAGGGGCATTAGGGGCGCTGTACTTGGCGAATCAATGGAGCACCAGAGATAGTCGAGACGGGTACTTGTTTGATAGCCCACTGGATGACTTGATTAACGAGCCTGAATCTATTGCCAACGTAAATGATGTAGTAACCGAACGCATTAGGAAAGCCACGGGCAATAAAGACCTCATTGCACTGGAATCTCGTAGTGCTCAATACCGCCTATTTAAAATCTCCACGGATAATCCCCAAGAACTCGCAAAAGCACTGCCTAGAGTGGCGAGTGTGTTGGGGATTGCCCCCGAAGAACTAGGCTTTATCCCGACGGCTGGACGTGATCTAAGCATTATTCTTGCCCCTTTGCCGCGTGAGGATTGGCAAGCCGTACCTTTTGATGATTCACAATTAAAGCAAGGTGAATTAATAGGGTATGTGGGTTTAGATGTATTGGGTAATCCCGTCACTTATCACCGTAAACATTCACCTCATATGATGATATCTGGCACGACGGGCGCGGGTAAAACCGAAGCCTTAAGAGCCGATATGCACGCGATGCGATTATCGGGATTAAATCCAGAGCTTTATATTATCGATATTAAAGGCACTTTAAGACGTGAATCTTGTATTCAATTCACGAATGAGATGGAGGTCGGACTAGAAATACTGGCAGAAATAAACCAGCGTGCCAGAGAAAGAATGCAGGAAATTGTAAAAGCCGACTGTGATAATTGGTTTGAATATAAAAAGCAGTGTCCTGAGAGTTGCCCCCGTCCTATTTTTGTTTATGTCGATGAATATCCCCAATTACGCGCTCACAATAAAGAACGCTGTGAAGCATTAATGAGTGAACTTTTAAAAGTGCATCGTAGTGCAGGTGTATTTATTACCCTAGGTATTCAAAAACCTAAAGCCACTGAAATATCCACAGATTTACGCGATATGCTCGATATTCGTTTAGCGCTGCGTGTACCAGACTCTACCGCCTCGCAGGTAGCCATTGATGCAACAGGTGCAGAAGGGTTAGCAGGTGAAGGGGCATTCTTGTTCCGAGTCGGGGGCGATAAGTTAGTGCAAGGGCGTGGGGTGTTTATGGCTAAATGAGAGACCTAGCAACTTAATCACTAAACCACGATTACCCCTGTTCAAATGGACTCTATTGCTAACCGCTGGCTAGAACGGGCACGAATGCAAGGCGTATTGAAATATAACCCTGAGTCAGGGGTAGGGAAGCCTAAATACGTATTGAACGATTAACTAACCCAACGGGGGCGGGATTAGCGCCCCCTTTTTTTCAAGAGAAGATAAATGGATAAGACTGATTTTTATTTTTTACCAATCCCTAATTGGGACAATATAAAAGATGATGAATTATTAGATTTATCATTAGTAATAAGTGCCATTAATAGTTTGCATCCATTAAAAGTACTAACTTTAGACTTGATATGGAGACTTGACCGTATACAAAGGCTTGGCTTTCAAATAGATGTAAAATTAGAGATGAAACCTATTAGATATAATGGTATTCCTGTACACGACGCTATCAGAACCACATATAAGATAAGTAAAACTAATGCTATTAATTTGAAGGTTTTTGCAAACTCTCCTAGCCCTGATATTGATAATGTAGAAACCAAAACCGTAGAAATTGAGAAAACATTTTCACCAAAAGAGCGCAACTCTATGCTGTTAGTAATCTTAGGCATGGCTATAGATAAATATGGCTATGATCCAGAAGCGAATAAAAATCCCGCTACAGGCAGCAATAAAAACAGCATTAAAGCCAGCTTAGAGAGAATCGGTGTTTCTATAAGTGACGATACTATTAAAAAATATCTCGAAGAAGCCATTAAAATTCAACAACTTAAAAAATAGTTAACCGATTTAGGTTAGTAGTTAACCTATTTAGGACAACATCATTATTAATTTGTATAGCTTAAACACCTGTGACAAACAAAAACAGGTAAAACCATGAAAGCACTCAGCTTTAATCAAGTATCAGAAAAAACCAGCTTAAGCCGCTCCCACATTTGGAAGTTAGAACACGCGGGAAAATTCCCTAAGCGCTTTTCAATCGGAGCGCGTGGCGTGCGTTGGTTAGAGAGTGAGATAGACGCATGGCTTGCCGATAGAGCACAGGCAGGTGATAACCGTGCAGACAAACGCGCTTAACCCCCCCAAATGAAAAAGCCCGCTATCGCTACCAACGAAACACGGGCTTAAAAGGAATTTCAGTAATGAATATTACACCATCCTATTACCAAAGTCTCGACAATCTACGCACCACTATGCACAACCTGCTAGGTTTTGCGCCCCCTGAATTGGTGGATAGTGGCGCATTAATCCGCTTTGACACCGACAAGCCACGCAATAAAGCAGGCTGGTACGTACTCCACCGCTTGAGCATAGGCGGACTGGTTGCCACCTTTGGCGACTGGAAACAAGGCATTAGTCACAAATGGACTAGCTACACACAAGACGAACTAAAACCGAATGAACGTGAAGCTATAAGACAAGCCCGACTCAAACAAGCCGCAATCCTCAAGGCGGAAACGGAGCGCAACCACGAAACCGCAAGGCTTAAAGCGGTTGATATGTGGACTAAAGCCCCACTTGCTAGCACTGCACACCCGTACTTAATACGTAAGCAAGTAGGCGCGTATGGGATTAAGCAATCAGGCAATTTACTACTTATCCCGCTTATGGATGCAGGCGGATACCTACGCAACCTCCAAACCATTGCACCCGATGGGACTAAACGCTTTTTAAAGGGCGGCATTAAAAAAGGCATGTTTGCCCCCATAGGCACATTGCGAGGCGCTACACGGGCTTATCTATGCGAGGGATACGCCACGGGTGCATCTATCTATGAGGCATACCAACAACCTGTCATCTGTGCACTGGATGCGGGAAACCTGCTACCCGTAGCGCAAGCGATACGCGCTAAATGCTTAGACTTACCTCTAATCTTGGTAGCTGATAACGACCGTGCGACCGCTCAAAAGACAGGGGTTAATGTGGGTATCACCAAAGCGCAAGCGGTAGCTGAATCCGTTTCATTAGTGACCGTACAAGTACCCTACTTTGAGGATAGCGCCCCCCTAGACCTCTCAGACTTTAACGATGCAGTGAATTACTACCGCACCCAAGACAAGCCACAAGTTGCTTAAAAGGAATTTCAACCATGACGAATCAACCACATAAAGCACCCGTTATCCCGATGACCACTCTTAAAATGGATAAGCCTTGTTACCAAGACCAAGAACTAGCACTGGCTAATGTGCCAGTACCCGACGAAGCGTGTTTTTACGGGATATTGGGGCAATACGCTAACTATGCAGCTAATAAGCAAGAAACTACCCCTATAGCCATATTAGCGCACCTATTGCCCTTCATTGGCACGTATCTATGCAAGCCTTACGCTTGCCCCCCTCAACACCTACCCAAAACTCAATTAGTGCTAGGGGGCGTAGTTGTCCCCCCTAGAGTAATGACCGTCATAGTAGGGCTAAGCAGTGCAGGCAAGGGGACAGCCGCTACACAAACCAAACTCTTAACCCGTTGTATTAATAAGGCACTCTTAGATTTAAAGCTACCTGTGCCCATTTATGCCGATGGTCCTATGAGCACAGGCGAAGGGTTAGCATGGTTACTACGTGACGAATCGAAAGACCTAGACAAAGATAACAACCCTAAATTTGAAGGCGTTGACGACAAACGAGCGATGATTGTAGAGGAAGAATTTAGCGCGTGCTTGAAGGCAACTAAGCGCGATGGTAATACATTTAGTGCAGCAATCAGGAGATTTTATGATGATGGTTGTTATTCGCCCATTGTCAAAACGGCAAAAGCCACCTGCACCCATGCTGATTTAAGTTTTTGCGGACATATCACCCCTAGCGAACTACTCAAAGAGATTGACCCGCAAGAGTTTTATAACGGTTTTGCTAATCGTATTCTGTGGTTCTATGTGCCACACAGTGAGATTGTCCCTATCCCACTAAGCCCTAGTGATAGCGCCCTACAAGCCTTCACAGATGAGATAGTGCAAGCCATTCAATACTCGCATCATCAAACCAACCTAACCCTCTCAGATGAATCTATCCGACTATGGGAAAACGTCGCCAAACGCTTAGGCAAGGCACGTAATCAGATGCTAGGGGAACGTGCTCGACCCAACGTTTTACGCATTGCCACTATTTACGCACTACTAGACAAAACCAACCAAGTGCAGCCGGAACACCTCAAAGCCGCTATTGCTTTATGGGAGTATAACCAGCAATCCATTAACTACATTTTTGAGATGCAACAGGATGACAGAGAGCTAGACATAAGCAGGGTATTAACGGGTAGGGAGCTAAGCATTAGCGAGATTAGGCTAACCGCATTTAACCAGAACATAAGCTCTAGTGATTTAGGGCAATTACTCAAGCGCATGGAAGGACGCGGCTTAATTGAGCGTTTTGAGCGTCCTAACGTCACAGGTAAGGGCAAAAAGGCGACTTGCTTTAGATTAAAAGCAGTAAAAGAGTAATAAAAAGAGTACTTTTACTATTTTTATTAAGCTATTGATTTATAACGATAATATAGCCTTTTTTACCCCTAAAACGAGTAACAAAAAGAGTATAAAAGAGTACGGTTTACTCTTTTTATTGAGCCTCTCTAAGTTGCTGATAGTTAAAGGAAAATAGTACTTTTTAGGGAGTAAAAGAGTAAAAGAGTAAAAAGAGTAAGAAAATACTTTTCTGAAAGAGGTTAGAAACTATGTCACTCCTAGCTTATGTTGACGACTGTATAAGAGAGATTCGACAACCCAAACCACCTTCTATGACACAAGACGAACAAGCCGACTTTGAGGAATGCCTAGAGGAACGTAGCGCGATAATGGAGTATGAAGGCGGACTACCAAGAGGTGAGGCAGAATTGCAAGCGCGTGTTATCTGTTTGACGGAGTACCGAAATAGGAAGGGTATTAAAGCCTGATAATCAGTAGGGTAATCACTGGCTACCCTTAGCACCTCGAAAGATTATTTTTGAGGGAGTCAAAATGCCAAAAGTACACCGCAAAGTACACCGTAAAACGGTTTTAGACCTATTTTAAGCCTTAGTCCTAAAAGCAAAAAGCCTTGTAAGTGTTTGACCTACAAGGCTTTTAATTTGGTGCCGGCAACCGGAATCGAACTGGTGACCTACTGATTACAAGATTTAGCAAACATTTTATTTATAAGGTTATGATTTTTATATAAAAATAAAAATATCATCTAAAATCAAAGTCTTTTTTTCGTTATCATCGTTAATCACTATAAATCAGGTGAGATAGTCTAAAATCATCGTTTTTAAAAAACGATCATCCTTGTGTAGGACTAGCGTAGTACTAACGCTTTAGGAGTTTGGGTTGAGTGAGGTTATAACGTTCACACAAAAACGCTTATCTTTGTTGGAAGTCCCCACCAGTAAGCGTGTTACTTATCGAGATAAAACTTTGCAAGGGTTTCAGCTTGTCATTTATCCCTCTGGTGTTAAGAGCTTTTATGTTTATAAGCGGATTGGTAAGCAACCTGAGCGGGTTTTTATTGGTAACTGGCCATTGATGGATGTGGAGGAGGCTCGGCGTAAAGCACAGGAGATTTTAGGCAAGATTGCGTCGGGTGAGTTTGTGTTGCCTAAACAGGTTGTTGCCTGCCCTGTTCCGGCTCCTGTTATGAGTTTTGGTGAGTTATTTGCTAAGTACTTGGAGCTACACGCTAAGCCACGTAAAAAGACGTGGGCTGAGGATGAGCGCCAATATCGAGTGTATTTGCAGCATTGGGCTAAGCGTCCTATTGACGGTATTACTAAGCTGGAAGTAACGGAATTACACCAGACATTGGGGGATAAGCATGGGCATTATCAAGCTAATCGGGTGTTGGCATTGCTGAAATCGATGTTTGAGAAAGCTAGAGATTGGGATTTGTTGTTAGGCTCTAATCCTTGTAGTGCTACGGAAAAATTTGAGGAAGTGGCGCGGGAACGTTTTTTACAGTCGGATGAGTTGGTGCGCTTTTTTAGGGCATTGAATGATGAATCTAATACGACTATTCGTGATTACTTTTTGATGTTGTTGTTTACAGGGGTGAGACGCACCGCAGTACTCAAGATGCGTTGGGATGAGATTAATTGGCTGGATAAAACGTGGTCTATTAAGCCGGAAAACGCTAAAAGCGGTAAGTCTCAGATTGTGCCTTTGGTATCGACTGCTTATGAGTTATTACAGGTACGGCGACAAAATGTAGAGGGTGAGTGGGTATTTCCGGCACGTTTGGGGGCTAAACAGGGGCATTTGACTGAGCCTAAACGGGGGTGGGATAGGTTGTTAAAGCGTGCCCAATTGGAGGATTTACGGTTGCATGATTTGCGGCGCTCGATGGGGAGTTGGCAAGCTAAGAAGGGGTATAGTTTGGTTACGATTGGTAAAACATTGCATCATTCCTCCCCTGCTTCCACGGCTGTTTATGCGCGGTTAGATATTGAGACGGTGCGGGAGGCTATGGAGGATACAATTGAAACTATGCTCAAATTGAGCAAGATTAAATCACCTAGTTAGCATTTCACAGCGATTAAGTGAATTAATTACCTTTTTGCGGTCTGTAAAGTCGACACTATTATTATTTTTAATGTCATAACGATATAAAAGGTCGCATTGTGAAAATCTATCTGCCTGATTGGTATCCTGCTAAACGTCATTTATATTCTATTAGTTTGTTTGATTTTGGGTGCTTTTTAGAAAATTGCTCTAGTTGTATATCGTTATCTCCTAGTTTAAGCCTGTTGTTGCCTGCTCAACCCCTGTCTCTTTATAAGTTTTCTACCTCATTGAAAAAAATCAGATTTTTTAAGTCTATTGATATTCTTGATTTATTAATTTGGTCAGAACAGCACTCTTTAAAATTGAGTGGGGAGCTTATTGCTAATGTGCTTTGGCCTTATGATTCGGTGAATTTAAAAAAGCGTTACTTTGAAACTGCTAGACCTTTGGCTTTTTCTTTGCTTCATCTTGAGGGTATTAAATTTATTAAGTCTATTCCCAATAATCACTCTGTTTATATTTAATCAAATGTGATTATTGCGGGGGTCAACTCCCGCTATTTAATAATCTAATATCAATATGAACCGTTAATAATCAATTTTGATCATTAGCGTTGATAGGTTGTTAAGGAGTAGCACATTATGATCACTAACAGGGCTTTAAAAGCGGTCTCTAGCTTTACTGAACGACGTTTATCTATCGAACAGGCTGCTGCTTACATGGGTATTGGTAAAGCCACGTTGAATAGATGGCGATATTCGGAATTACCTATTGGTACTAAACAACCCAGGTATCACAAGGTTGGCTCCCGTATCTATTACTTGCCCGAAGATTTAGATGCGTTTTTGGCAAACACTGCTATTGAATCAGCGGGGGATGCTTATCGTGAGGCATGAGGTTGAAGCGGCATTTAAGGCAGCTATTGCTGATCGTTTAGGCTTTGCGCCTCGAGCGTTGGTAGCGGATGGTCGTATACATAGGTTTGGTGAAAAACGTACTGACTCATCGGGTTGGTATGTATTGCACGAGGGGGATTATCCTGCGGGGGCTTTCGGGTCTTGGCGGGGTAGTGTTAGCGAGAAGTGGTCTTATGGCACGGGCTTGGTAAAACTCTCACCTGATGAGCGTCAGGCGTTATTAAAGGAGCAAGCTGAGCGTAGACGGCAGGAGGAGGAGCGGTTGCTCTCACTGGCAATACGAGCGCAAAAGGTAGCCCATGAGCTGCTGCAAGCCGCAAGCTTTGAGGGTGTGGATGATCATCCTTATGCGGTGCGTAAGCAGGTACTTTTGCCAGCAGTAAAGGTGATTGAAGGTGCAGTGCTGGAGGGTATTTTAGCTAAATATAAGATGCGAGCTTTAATTGATAGTACTCAGTCTGTGCTTTTAGTGCCGATGTTTAGCTTGCAACAGGGTAAGGGTCAATTGCGATCTGTACAGTTGATTGATCACAATGGTTTAAAGCGTTTCTTGCAAGGTACTCAAAAGAAAGGGTGCTTTTTCGCGTTTGGGGGCAAGCTATCTGGGGCTATTGAGGTTGACTTATGCGAGGGTGTGGCTACGGCGGCTAGTGTGTTTGCTGAACGTGGCAAGCTCACTGTGTCGGCGTTTGATTGTGGTAATTTGCTGCCTGTGGCTCAAGCGTTGGTGCAGTCTTATCCTTATTTATCTATTACATTGATTGCTGATAATGATCGTAAAACACAAGGCAATCCAGGAGTGACCGCTGCTAAGGCAGTACGCTCTGCTCTGCCCTTTAATGTGTCTATTTTTATTCCTGCCTTTCCTGCTAATGCCCCTATTGAACTATCGGATTTTAATGATTTGATGTGCTTGCAGGCGGTTCAAGGCTCGACTCAATAAGGATAACTATGATGAGTGATGCTGTATTGGAGGCTATTTCCGGTAGTGCTCTGATTGATGACGCTACTAATGCCATTATTGATAAAGCAATTGAACGAGCTAAGGGCGGTTTACCATCTGCCTTGTTTGAAGATGTGGCATTGGCGGCATTTCGCAAGCTGCGCGAGGTTGATGAGAATTATTATTTACGACTGGATGCGGATTGGCGGGCTGCAAAGACTATCCCTCATGCCGTCATACTGAGGCTTTTTAAAATCACGGCTCCTTTACCTGCGGGTGGTGGGGGGATGCAAACCAAAGCCGATTTATTGGTGGCGTTGGTCAATAGTAAGGCTGAGTTGTTTAGGGATGATGATGATGAGTTTTATGCAACTTGTCCTTGTGATAACCCCAGCGGTGAGGGGTCGCATAATGAAACGTACCTGTTGCGTGGGGTGGATTTTAGGCGTTGGGCTTCGAGAGAATTTTTTAATATTTATGAAAGTAGTCCGGGGGATAGTGCGTTTAAGGATGCGCTAGAAACGCTGGAGGGCTTTGCTGCTGAGGGTGAGTGTAGGTCGGTGTACTTGCGCTATGCGATGCACGAAAACGAGGTTTATGTGGCGTTGCATGATGATTTGGCACGGGTGGTAAAGATTACGGCTAAAGGTTGGAATGTTATTGCGGCGGCTGATAGTCCGGTACGGTTTCGTAAGTCGCGTAATGCTAGAGCATTACCCTACCCTGTTGAGTCGGGCGAACTGGGGACGCTGTGGGAGCATATTAATCCGGTGGATGATGAGACACGAGTACTGGTGGAGGCGTGGCTATTAGAGGCTATGCGGGGCGATTTCCCGTTTCCGGTACTGGAGGTATCCGGTGAACAAGGTTCGGCTAAGTCGACGTTTCAAAAGCGGATTTGCGCCTTGATTGATCCCGCTAAGGTGATGCTGCGGCGTGAACCTAAGGAGATTGCGGACTACTTTGTGTCGGCTCGACATAATCATGTGCTTTGTTATGACAATATGAGCAATCTTACGGCGGGTGAACAGGATGCTTTGTGTACCATGTCTACTGGGGGTGGCTTTGCTACACGGCGACTCCATACTACCAGTGAGGAGGAAATGTGGGATGCTAAACGTCCAGTGATTATTGGTGGCATTAGTGAATTGGCGACTCAAGCGGATTTGGCTGATCGGGTGATTGCGGTAGAACTGCCTATTATTAAAACATACAAGCAGGAGCAAGGGTTGGAAGATGCTTGGGCTAGGGATTATCCGGCGATTTTGGGTGGTTTGTATGCGCGTATGAGTCAAACACTGGCTAAGCTGTCGAGTACTGTTGTGCCTAATCCTCCGCGTTTGGCTGACTTTGCTCATTTGGGGCAGTCGATGTTGGTAGGGATTGGGGATGCGCGGGATTTTATTGAGGTGTTTACACGGAATCGGAATCGTGTTGTTAATCGGGCGATTGAGTCGTCACCTGTGGCGCAAGCGATTGTGAGCCTGATGGATAAAGTACCTAGCTATTATGATACGACGGCGGCGTTATTAACGGACTTGACTAATAATCACCGCCCTATTTTTTATGACAAGCAAGGCTGGCCACGATCACCAAAAGGATTAGGCGGTACTTTGCGGCGGTTAGCGCCAGCGTTGAGAGTGCGCGGGATTATGGTGGAACATGAAAAATCGCGGGATGGTTGGCGGGTGAAGATTAGTCAAGTTCAGTCTGCTCCTGTACCTGAGTCTGCACCTACTCCAGTACCTGTACCTGATACGGATAAGCGGGATTTAAGCGATTGGTTGACGGCGTTGTATGCGTCTGATTTAAAGATCAGTGTGTTGTATGGTGGCAAGCTATTACGTTTTGAGAGTGCTGATGAGGCACTGGTGCGTGAGTTTGAGCAGGGTATCCAAGCCGATAAGCCTAAGCTATTGGCGTTGATTCAGGCGGATATTAAACGGGCTAAGGCTCATGGTGAGACAGTACGACAGGAGTATGATTGTCCTAGTTTACTGAAGCTGTTGGAGGCTGAGGACGGGGTTTAGTACTGACTTGGTTTTGTTTTGGGATTTTGTGCCACTCGTTGTAGTGGCTTTTTTTTGCCTTGCGTTCCCCCCTCCCCCCTTCCTTTCTTCTAGTTTTTATAAGTACCTTCTTATTCTTATATTCTTTTTATCTTTTTAGTTCTTAAAACACCGGAACAATGTTCACAACGTTCTCATGCCTTAAAAAAGACTGTTTATTCAGTGTTTTAGGTGTGAACATTGAGTTTTTTGTAATGTTCACAATGTTCTCAACGTTCACAAAGGAATGAGCTTGATTAGGTTTAACAGTTGGGGAAAAACAGGGGTAAGGCGCTCATTTCGTTAATGTTTCACGGAATGAGCGTTAAGATCATGAGTGTGAACGTTAGAAACGGGGCATGAAGTCGCGAATGCGGTCTAGGTCTTCATCCAGTAGCTCAATATTAGTTTCTGGTCGTGGTATTTTTGGGTTTACCAACATACCGGACATTCCCAGCAATCTTTGAAACAGCTCATGGGTAATGTGTACATCGTTCAGGCAATAATCTATTACCTCCCCTACTTGTCCGCGTTGCCAAAGTACTGGGGCTAATGCTCCGTTACCACTCTTGGTAAGGTTCTCTAGGTTGGCTCTTGCCATTGCGTCCAGTCCATAGCCGCCGTGTGTTCTGGGGTTGAACTCATCAGGGTCTAAGCCTTGTGCTTTCCAGATGGCGCGTAGGATGTCAAAGTGTTTGTAGTCATCAATGGTGATGTCATTGGCGGCTAGTAGGTTGCGGTCGAAGTTGTGACCGTTGAAGTCAACGATTACATCATGCTGGTCTAACCTGCCTTGAAAGATATGGAAGTTGTCAGCACAAAAGACGTGTAGTTCGGTGATAGAACTGTATGCACCAATGACGCTGATTCCCATACCTGCAAAGTCTTTCCAGCCTTCGCAATAGTCAATATCTTCATAATGAGGTTCATTGGGTTTGGGTGGAATAGCTTTGATAATTTCGCAGTCGTAAATAAGGTAGCTGGGTTTCATAATGGTATTCCTGTTCGGGTTGAGGGTTGAATGGAAATAATATTGCCTTTTCGGTCATAGGTTATTTGGTCGCGTTTGCCGTTTTCGTAGGTGATTAGGCAGACTTTGCCTTTTGGCTTTTCTATGCAAAAACTATCGATAATGTTGGGTAGGTTTATTTCCCTGTTTTTGCTGGATGCTGCTATTGCATTAGTGTTGATTAATAACGCTATGAGTAATAACCGTTTCATAAGTTGCCCCTGTTTGTATTTTTATAAATGAGTATTGGTTTAGTTATTGGCTCATTTTCTGCTTTTGCAAGTAACCTTCTAACATCCAGATTTTTTGAATAGCTTCTTCTTTTGCAATACCTTTCCCTATTTCTTCGTCATAGTTTTCAGGTGAGAGACAAGCTGATTCTCCTGTGACTGTATAGCCATTTTGCAAGGTCAGACAGCAAACCGTAAGCGTAGTATTTTCAAAGCGATGGTATTGCTCAGATTTTATTACTGAGCGTATGTAGTCGGGTGTTAATCGTGGGGCAGTTAAATTCTTTTGTTGAATTAGGTCTTCTGCTTGGCTGTCATTTAGTGGGGTAACAGCTTTTATTTCATTAGTCATTATTAGACTCCAATGATTGTTGAAGTCTTTATGGTAGGGAGTTGGGGAGGGTTGACCGTAAAAAGCGTGATTATGGGGTTGAGTTTGGGTAGTCTTTACGGTGAATAATTAATAATTGTCTGTGATGTTTACTAAAGGCTAAAAATATGAAATCAATCGTTGTATTCGGTTTGGTGTTTTCTATTGTATTTTCTGCGCTGGCTTGGGCTGATGCTCCTGTTACTCATAAGCATGGTGGTCGTTCTCATACCCATGTGTTGCCGAGTACTGGGGTAAATCATAGTCATGGTTCACCGCAACGACCTACTCCGCAACCAGCAACTTCTTCTGGATGGGTGTATATAACTACATCGGATGGATATAATCCCGTTTCATTTTATGGAAAAGCTGGTTCACTCCAAAGAACTACCTCTCATTATTCAATAATATCTAAATCTCATAACCCACTAACAAAAGGTATCGTTATATCTAGAGAAATTGTTCCAATCAGTAACTGCAATAATGGTGTTGGTGTACTAAAAGCTTATGACTTGAGCGGTAATTTAGTACAGCAGAATGATTTTGCCTTTGGTTCAGGAAATGTTGCTTCTTTAATTGCGGAAACTATTTGTATAGCTGGGGCAAGTTTGAGGTAACAAGTTTTTAAGGTTGTCATTATGTGGTATTTCATCGCTTTTGCTGTGGTGTTTGGGTTGTCCCTCACTCCACTGGTGCAGTTTTTAGCGTTGGTGTTGCTGATTCCTTTGTTCTTTGGGTTGCGGTTTTGTGCGGCTTGGTTGGCTCAATCGGCTGATTTAGGCGAACGACGGCGATTCTTGGAAAGTAATTTGAAGGGTGAAAATAAATCAGAGGCTTTCATTGAAATCGAGGTTAGGAAACTTGAGAAAAAGCCTTTGATGGATTTTTATAATTCTGAATTAGCAGATAAGCTCTTTGCACTTTTCTTCTTTATGGCTATGGTTATCTTCATTGGGTTGCAACAGCGCTATTCTGATGCTGATTCCAATGTTAGCGATTACGAGTATGAATATAGGCAACGCTAAGTACCCTATTGACTCTACCCAAATTTTGGGATTATTCTATCTACAGCTTCCTAACCGCGTGAGCGGCGCAAGCTAACAAAGTTGTCGGGATTGCATTCCCTCTCACGTAGTCTTAACACGGTTTCCCTGTTGCTATTGGTATAATACATGCGTCGGGCATGTGGACTATGCAATAGGATAAAACCAAAATTCCACACGCTTTTCGTGAGGCGAATGCGATGTCCGATGTGTTTATATCGCATTAGAATATCACGAGGTAGCTATGTTAAGCTCTACTGAGATTACTTCCGCTGGTGAGCAATTCCTCATCGGCGGTATCCCATCCCTACACTCCTCCCTCAATACTCGTCCTAGTACGCCTAAAGCTGTACCCTCCCCTTTAATCTTTGAACGCGCTAATCAACACTCCCTCATCGGCTACCTGAATAAAGCTCCGGTGTGCTGGCTGTATCGTGGCGTACATTACGGTCAAGCCGAAAACAAAGACCTGATGAGCGTGTACGTGGATGTTGCGTTTTTATCCACGGTCAAGCGTTCACGCTTTATCGACACCAATACTTTTGAAGAACCTACCCTCACTCCAGTCATGGGCATACATGATCTGTACGAACTCCTAGAGTCACAAGCTAAAGCCTTTTTACGTGATCATTTTGCGGGGGTGAACCATGTACGTTGAATACATGCAAGCCCGTCGTGCGGCGGATTTATCCAAGACTGAAATGAAAGTACTGGATTTCATCATGGAGAAAACGATTGGTTATCGTAAGCAAGAGGATGATATTTCCAAGTCACAGTTTTTTAATGCTACCTGTTTACGTTCCGATCATTTAAGTACCGCCTTAAAGGGCTTGATTGCTAAAGGGTTGATTGAGGTATTCGATGGTAGGTATGGTTTGATTTGCCGGATTCCTGATGAGCATTGGAGTGCTGGTTGCAAGTCATGGTTAATGGATGAGGCTAAAGCGAGTACTCCATCTAGTACTGAGCCTGCCATTGACCCCGAACTAGAAACCGAGTTTAGGGCATTTATGGCATTTCGCACGTCTATCCTTCCCAAGATTAGGGATGAAAATAACCAAACATTGGGAGACGTACACCCAAAAGCTGGGGAATCTGCTCCCGAAAATTGGTTACATACACCTATAACTACTACACCAAAAACTATTACACCACACACTACGACAGACAACGCACACCCTGAGGTCGTGGTGAGTCGTGAGGCTATCGCTCTGGTGTTTGAAGATCAGGATTGCAAGCAAGCTGAGGTGTTGTTGAAAGCCTGCCCCGCTAGTGATCGTGAGGCGGTATTGCAGATCGTGAAGCAAGGTGTGCAAGCGGGTAAGGTGAAAACTCGCTTAGGGTACTTGGCGGAATTGGTCAAACGCGCTAATGCGGGTTTATTGGATAAGTCCGGGTTGAGTGCTCCAGTACCGCTACCCACTACCCTACCTGCTCCCGTGCCTGTAGTTCCTGCTCCTGTGCCAAAGGTGGTAGAGCGAGTGAATCTAGCCAATAGCCTAGTTTGGTTGGGCAATATGGCTAAGGCTTTGGGTAAGAGTGTACGTGAGACAGCGGAAATGATGGCTCCTGAATTGTTGCCCCATGTAAGTGAGGAGGTAGCGGCATGAGTCAATTAGACCTATTCAAACCAGCGTATCAAATACCGGAACCTAAGCCAATTGTTAAAAAAGCATCTCCTGGTTTTGTTTTTGGGGTTAAAAGCATTGATAACACATGGGAGGAACATGAGAGTGGATTAATGGCTCGTATAATTCCCAATTGGCAGTCTTGGGATTTTGAAGTAACTAATGGGAGTTATTCGATAAAGCTATCATTTGAAAAGTCTATGTTTCCTACTTTTGTCAAAGTATTTGACGTTGCTTTGCCTGAGTTTGAATTACTTGAGGAGTGCAGCCATGACTAAAGTACTTCACTCTATCTTGGAAAGAGTCACTATTTCTTCTCAACAGCTTGCAATGATGACCACTACCCTACTCACACACGGGTACTCTGTAGAGGTGCTGGGTGTTGGCGCGGGTCAACACACGATTAAGATTTATTGGATACAAGAGGTGCGTCATGCTGTCACTCACTGAGATTTGTGCTGAACGTGGAGTGACTGAATCCGATGATATTCAATGGATTCAGACATGCCTAACCGAATATGCACATGATCCTGAGCGTGCGATGTTCTGGATTAACTATTACTACCCTCTTCCGGCTGCGCCTGTTTTTACGGCTCCAGTGGCTGATTTAGGTACAAACTCTGTACGCGTACACGATCAGTCTGTGCGCGTACACGCTGATAGCGCTGATACGTACATGGTGTGGCGCTTATCCCCAGACCAAGTAGCGTTTTGGCTACGAGTGGCGGCGGTTTTAATCATTTTATTAATAGGATTGTGGTAGATGCGCGTACAGCTTACACAGGAAATTGATGTTGCTTGGCTTTGGGCTGAGGTATTGCGTCCGGTGTTGTGGCTGTTTTCGATCATCATGTACGTGTCCCAAGTACTTTATCCGTTTGTGATGTTGCCCTTGAGTACGTACATGATGTTGAGCGTTCCGGTGGTATTGATTGGATTGGTGTTCATCGGTACTCAACATCTACTAGCCAAGTATGATTTTAATCTGGGCTTTCTCTGGGTGTGGTGCGTGTCACTAGGGTTAATGTATTGGTTTTGAAAAGGGCAAACGATTATGAGTGATTTAGTGATTCGTGAAGGTACTCGACTGGCAAATAATAAACATAAAGATCAGTTGGTAAAGGATTTTAAAGAGTTATCGTTTTTTTATCCGGTAGCGGCGGTGGCATCTTTTTTAGCGTCGTTGTTTTTTGTGCTTAATATTTCTATTGGTGGGCGTTGGGATTGGTCATTATGGACGGTGAATGATTGGGCGGGGGTGACGTTTGCAGTATTGGGCTGTGTGGCGATTACCGCAGGGGAGTACTTTCTGTATCGCTCTGGTGTCTTAAATCCCTGGATACTGTTACTCAAGGCAGTACTGATCTCGTTTAATTTATCCACTGAGATTTTTAATATGATGGAGCGTGAGGATGTGACCGTCCGTGCTCGATCTGAAAGTAGTGCAGTGTATCAGGCTACGGTCAATCAGATTAATCAACCTGTGGTAGTCAGCTCTAATAATGGTTTAGAACAGGCCCACTCACGCAAAGCTAAAGCTGAGTATGAGTTATCGGTTTGCAGTCGTTATAAAAATGAAGATCAGCGTGTACGTTGTGTACGTATCGAGACGGGTAATGTAAAAGCGGCGGAAGCCTCTATTACTACATTACAACAACAAGAACAATCAGCAGCGGCACTGGCAGTAGAGGCTAAAACTAAGCTGATTGATAAAGCTCAAGATTTAAGTCATCAGGATGAGATGTATAACGCAGGTATTAAACTGGTGGCTGAGAAGGGCGGGGTTAGTCATCAGTCTGCCTCGTTTTTGTTGATGGGTTTATTGATTGTGACTTTTACAGGCGCTTTTATGTTTTTAGGTTGGTTGATGAATTGTATTGAGTATGCGTTGCGCTTGAAAGGCTTTGATACTAAGGGCAACTCACTAGCACATGAATCTGCTGTCCCTGTTACTTCAACAGCTAGTCAAGTACCAGTAGGTGTAGATTATTCCGCATCAACCTCTGAAACGGAAGCGCAGGTATTAGAAAAGGTTTATCAGAATTATGTGGCTGAATCGACCTTACCCACTACCTTTAGACCTCAAAAGACTTGGTTATCTCAGCAACTAGCACACTATCAAGTACATAAAAAGATTGAGGATATACAGGCGTTGATTAGTCAGTGGATGGAGCGTGCTTATCAAGAGGGTGTGATGATAGTCAATCCTGATTTTAAAGAAGGCAAAAATGTACCTAAGTACGTTCGCAAGATGGTGTAAAGTAGGCTAACTGACTTTGGTGGTTAGTTCACAGACAATTACCTCTTTCGCCCTGTGGGTAAACGTCATTCAGCGGGAGCTTTACTCCCGCTTTTTTTTGTGCATTAATAAATATAAGTATATGATTTAAAAAGGTATTTTATGTTAATGTGGCACTTGGTGAGGGTCATGCTGGGGTTTTTCATTATGCTGGTTGGTTGTTTGTTAATACCTACCCTCAAATGGTTTCCGGTACTTGCGCTGTGTTTTGGAGGGTGGGCCATATGTGGAGGATGGGAGTGGCGCGTATCTTTATTTGATCAATCCAATAAACCGCTGTTAGTAGGTATCGTGAGTAGTGTCATAGGGGGTCTGTCGTTATTAATTTGAATGATCTGAAATGATCAAAAAGACTTAAGTACTTGTTTGTTATAATTAATAAAATAATGATAGGAGCATCCGTATGCAAACAGGGCGGCGTATTGATTGGGCAACGATGTTATTGAATCTCCGGTCTAAAGGGTTATCACTGCGCAGGGTGGCACGCGCTTCTGGTATTCCCTTTACTACTCTTTCTGGATGGCAAAACTTAGGGCGTGAACCTTTGTACTCTACTGGTGACGAATTTATCAATTTTTATTGTGGTGCTCTTAAGGTTGGTAGAGATCACTTGCCCCGTTGTTAGTGTACGTTGCTTGTACGTGATTAATGTACCCCACTAGGTACACGTTTTTAGTCATTATGTTTGGGTATTTTAACTAATTTTTCCCATTAACTGAGCATCAATATGAGTACTAAAAACGTTATCTCTACTGCCATTCCAGTCGTTGCTATGCTGGATCACCTGAATAAAGGCTCTGCCTTATCGGTCATCCAGCAAGTAGTGACGGCTGCTGAAACTGCCAATCAGAACTTAGATGCAAAGTTCACTAATGAAGTCCATCAACTCAATCAAAAAGTTACAGACGCTTTGCAAAAAGCTGAAATTCTTGAGGATTTTGAGTTAGGTCAAATTGAAGAAGCATTTGCCAAGTTTGTCGAAACTGAAGGTATGCAAAATATCATTGGTCAGATGTGTATTACGGTCAATGGTCAATCGGTCAAATTATCCTCTGTTGTAGAAGCGGTACTGGATGCTGTTGAGGGCGGCAAGTGGACGTTTAATCGCAATGCTGAAGGTACTGAATTGCTTAATGCCGTACTGACCTTAACTAACGGTTCGGTGGCTACATTTGACCTTGAGCTAAGCAATGAATCTACTGCGACTGAAGCGATCTATACCGCAACGGTGTCTGATTTTAACGGCACGGGTGCGAGTGTGGAGTTCTACGGAAAGTTTACTAAATATCCGACTGTCTTAGTCGCGTTTGGGGTCAATATTACTTCGGTCGATTATGATCTAAAAGAAGCAACTAATCTGGTGTTTGATCTAGGTGGATTGGTAGCTTGTGGGGGTACTAGTACTACTACTGACCTCAATAACGACGGTGTGGTCGGTAACGCGGGTAGCATCTAATCATGGCTGAGTCTCTAGTTAATCCGGCTGAACTCCCTAGCACTAATGACGTGGTGGTGAATTACACGATTCGCCACAACGGGCTATTTTTGACGGTGCGGGAAAATTCACAGGCGACTAGAGAGGAAGTGCTCACCAATGCGCTGGATTGGGCTAATCAAGTCTCTCAACATGACCCTGATTTGGGCTGGTATGTGTTGAGATTTGACGCTCGTTCTGGCGCATTTGGGATTACTTATAGCGAACGGCTCAAGCGTCAATTGGGCTTAGGTCAATATCACTATGACATGGTATCGGGTTATGCGTTGTCGGCTACTGACTTAGCAACGTTGCATGAATTGCTGAATAAAATGAATTCAGCCGGTGGCGTTAATGGTCTGAACTTAGGCAATGACATACTAGGTAGCGCAGGCGTAACGGTTTATCAGGAGGGTAGCAGTGGCTCGCTTTGATGAGTTGTTCCCACTCTTAATTCAAGCGGAAGGAACTAAATATGTCGACCATCCTAATGATCCGGGCAGTGCTACTAAATACGGTATCACACGCAAAACGTTAGCTGATTGGCGCGGGATTAAACCGTATTTCCAGCTTGATAAAAAGGAAGTGCGGTATCTAACGCTAGATGAAGCTAAGGCGATTTATAAAGCGCATTACTGGGATGTCATAAAAGGCGATAGTTTGCCTATTGGGGTTGATTATGTGGTGTTGGACTATGCTGTTAATTCGGGTTGCTCGCGGGCTATTAAACAGCTTCAAACGCTTTTACAAGTAAGTATTGATGGTGTCGTGGGTGATGAAACGCTATCTGCTTTAAAAAAAAGGTTGGTTACTGCTCCTGCTCTTGAAAACTTTATTACCCAATATACAGAAGCTCGCTTGAGCTTTCTGCAATCGTTAAAACATTGGGTGGTGTTTGGTCGAGGTTGGGGGCATAGGGTGCAGCGGGTGTCTGCAATTAGTATAAAAATGGCGCAGTCTGCTTATAAGCCTGCTCAACAACAAAGTACTTTAGGAGATTTATCTATGTTTCAATTTTTGCGTGGTCGTAAAACGTTCGCAACAGGTTTAGTCATGGTAGGTGTGGGAGTTGCTAATTTAGCAGGTTATCAAGTGCCGGGTTTTGACCCAGCGCAAGCCGGGCAATTAATTACGGAAGGGTTAGGTATTATCTTTATTCGAGCGGGTATTCGTAATGATGTAGGTGCGTAATGGATGCGGACTTAGAAAAGCGGGTTCGCGCCTTAGAAACTGAAATGCACGAAATTCGTTATCAAATAAAAGATAACGCAGAGCAACTCAAAGTACAGGGGCAGGATATTAAAAATCAGGGTGCAACCCTTAATAATATTCTGCACTCGATTAATACGATTAAAGCAACTTTATTTGGTGGGATAATTGTTATTGTTGCTCAATCTGTTGGTATCGTAGAACTTTTAAAAAAAATGATCTTTTAATTATTAAGGGTGGGTGAAGGTAGTGCAACAACTGGGATTAGATCAAATTGCACCCGCAGTTGAAATTAGTAAAACTCGTGAGTGTGATGTTTTTTTTGCTAAGTTGCGCCACTTTGCCCAAGCCTTAGTGATGCGTATTGATCCAGTGACGGGCGATGAGGTCAAGGATAATACGGATGCTGCATTAAAAGCGGGGTTAGGCAAGAATAAACGCTCTGCCGCATCAATGGCGAGTCAATACAAACATCATCCTATTGTATTGGCAGAAATGGAGCGAGCTAAGCGAGTACTGTTTGGTAGTGCGTTAGCTACTCATGCTGAGGTAATGGGAGGATGGCGCTCACTGTTAGATATGACTATGGGACTAAAGCCAGTGGTGTTACCCATAGTTGATGATAAAGGTGAGGCGGTTATTGATCCTAAGACTAACAAGCCTGCGGCGCGAGAAGAATATATTATTAAACCTGACGTGGCTGAAAAAGTTTTAGAGAAAATGGGTAAAGCCGTGGGGCTTTTAGATAATAAAACTGATACTACTACGCAACAATCCACCTTAATTATATCCGCTAATCCCGATATTAGTCCTGACGAGTGGGTTAAACAGTACGGCGCGTCTTAATGTCGATTCAATTACCGCATACTTTAATTACCCCTCAAGTTTTATGGATGCCTAATGCTGGTCCTCAAACCGCATTAGTCAATTGTCCGGTATTTGAAGTATTTTTCGGGGGTGCGCGTGGAGGTGGTAAGACTGAGGGTATGTTGGGAGATTGGTTATTACATCAAGCTAAATATAATCAGTATGCTAAAGGCGTTTTTTTCCGGCGGACTTTGCCACAGTTAGAACAGGTTATTGAGCG
>JBDKGX010000034.1:0-24292 GCA_039797965.1 Pseudomonadota bacterium | reverse complement strand
AGAATATTTTGCTCAGATACACCCCATAGGCGTAGCAGTAAGAGTAAAGCTATACTATTTAAAGTAATGACAATAGCTAAACGTACCCAAATTAATCCCGGAAAAAGATGCCCCTCAGGTACACCTAAGCGTTGCCGTAATGCTATCTGCCATGCGGTTTTGCCACTATCCAAGCCATCACATAATTCACTTGGAATATGTTGCAATAACCATAGCATCATTAAAATAAACAAAGTACCTAATGTGCCGTAAAAGAGAAACTCTGCAAAGTTACGATAGCCTAGCCACAAAGCTCCAATAGCAATTAACAGTACTACAATAGTCAGCCACTGGAGACGTATCCGCTGAACTAATAAAAAGTGACTACTTAAACGCCAAATGAGGGCGATAACCGCTAAACCAATAACCGTTCCAATAACAATTCGGGCTAAATTAACTAACTCACTAGAAATAGAATCAAAAAAACCAGAATTAATGAGTAAACCTAAAAAGCCAGAGATAACCAGTAGTTTTACATAAGCGTGAACCTTAGTACTTTCTTTAGGCGTTAAAGGCACAAAGCCATCAATATGCATATTTTTACTTAAAGGAGCACGCATCACTGCATAAGTAATGACAGCCAGTAAAATATAAAGAGCGATTTGCTGAATAACTTGTTGACTCGGTGGATAGTAAGTCAAATATAAATAATTAAAAAGCGCAAATAAAATAAGTGGCATGAGCTGCATGCAACTTTCCCAAACCACATATAAAGTCGGGCTAGCTATTTCGGGTGAGATAGTACTTTGTTTGCGTCGTTTATTACGATAATAGACCCAAAACCCACCTAGTAAGGCTCCTGTCATACCGTAAGCCAAACTATAACGTAAATTACTCCAGTCCAAGTTTAAGGTATGTAAGGCATTAACACTTGTTTGTACTTCGGTTTGGATTAGTGTGGGATTAAAGGTAAGTGTTTCTAAACTGCTAAATAATGAGGTTTGCTTAGCAAACATGCGCTCTTTTAAATTAAGCTGAATAATATCCCGTGCATTTTTTTGTAAAGTTGTGGCACGTAAGCTAATTAAGCGACATTGTGATAAGCGTTTATTGGTATTTTGTAATTGCCGATTTAATTCATTCCGTTTTTGTCGTAAAGCAACATCTTCGGTATTTTCTTGCGTACCTAATGATTTTAGAGCTTCTTCGGCTTGGGTTTTTTGTTTGTCATTGTCGGTTACACAACTTTGAGCCGTTTGTTCGTATTGAGTACTTTGTAGAATTAAATCTTCTAGTGACTGGATCTCGCGGTTTTTTTGCCAAATAGGTAGATTCCGTTCTGCAATCGTGAGTTTTGCATTAAGCATCGCCATCGCTTCTGGGCTGTACGGATCTGGTTCCGGTTCTGCTGCCCCAAGGTAGGGGGCAAACCACCCCCCGAATATAAGCCCTATTAAAATAATCCAACGCCCCATTATATCCTCATAGCTATTAGCATGGTGCTGATAGCTCGCCATGTTTGGTGCGTTCGGCAATAAAGTCAATTATTTTTCCAGCAATGTCGATTTTGCTGGCGGACTCAATCCCTTCTAAACCAGGTGATGAGTTGACTTCAATCACTACTGGGCCGTGATTGGAGCGTAAAATATCCACACCCGCTACATTCAAATTCATGACTTGAGCGGCACGTACTGCGATGGAGCGTTCTTCGGGGGTAATTTTGATGAGTTTGGCTGATCCTCCGCGATGCAAATTCGAGCGAAATTCGCCTAAGGGCGCCTGACGCTTCATTGCAGCTACGACCTTTTTACCGATGACTAAGCAACGAATATCAGCGCCTTCAGCCTCTTTGATATATTCCTGCACCAGAATATTAGCCTTAATACTCATAAAACCTTCAATCACACTTTCAGCCGCTTGTTGAGTTTCAGCCAGTACTACACCTAGTCCTTGAGTACCTTCAAGAATTTTGACCACTAAAGGTGCACCACCAACGAGTTTGATGACTTCTTTAACATCGTCAGGGCTATTAGCAAAACCTGTTACGGGTAAACCAATGCCAGCACCAGACAATATTTGCATAGCCCGCAATTTATCCCGCGATTTAGTAATAGCGGTGGAGCTATTGAGCACATAGACCCCCATCATTTCAAATTGACGTACTACTGCGGCACCATAAAACGTAATAGAGGCGCCAATACGTGGGATGACAGCATCAAAATTATCTAGCTTTTTACCTTGGTAATACACCATCGGCTTTTGGGCAGCGATATTCATATAGCAACGTAATACGTCAATCAATTCAACACTGTGACCTCGCTCTTTGGCGGCTTGGATTAAGCGCTGGGTCGAATACAAATCACGATTCCGTGATAAGAGGGCAATCTTCATGAAACCTAGACCTATTGTTAGGGTTATATGCTGGCAAATACTGCTTAAGTTAAAGAATGTTTATGACACTACTGTTATTGATAATAGTCGATTGCCTTACATTTTCTGGTCAAAAAAGAGGCATTCGGATCAACTATCAGACGACCGTGCATAGCAGTACGTCCTAAGAGCATTTTGAAGCGCATGGTGTCGCGATTCGTTAAGGTCATTTCAATGAGCCATTGATTTTGATTTAAAACTAAGGTGGTTTGAATGACATAACGTAACTCTTTATGCCCTCCAGAATCGGTTACATAACGCTGATCTAGTAAAGGTGAGTGACAAACGACGGTTAAATCGTTGTTATTTTGCAGAGGATGTAAGTGAAAGCGTAAATACTCAGTACTTTGTTTTTTATAGCGCTCAATATTAAAGGCATGCAAAGCTGAGGTTTTTGCGCCTGTGTCAATTTTAGATTTAATAGCAGGGATACCTAAATCTGGTAATGCCACCCATTCGCGCCAGCCAATGGTTAATAAAGTTGAGTTAACTGATTGTTTTTTTGACATAAACTAATCTACTGCTTTATAAATTTTCGAGCTTAATTAACGCTTAATAACCCACTAGAACTATTTTTTATTACTATAAAATCGATAGAATGAATTTGAATTTTCACTCAGGATTTCTTATAACACTGCCATGTTACTGTTAGGTTCAGCTTAACGCGCTTAGTATTCCACCAACGTCCGGTGGGCAATTCTAAACACTCCGTACTATAGTCAATAAAAGTAACATCCGGTGTTGGTAACTGACGGGCTTGCTAATAGATTCCGTTTGAGACAACAAACCAAAAAGTTAAATAAAGCAAAAATTTGGAGATTTATTTATGCAAAAACGCTACGCATTGTTAGCTATGAGCATTTTATTGGGTTTAGCAGCAACTTCTGCAAATGCAGTAAGTTTATATGATTATCATGAGGCTAAACCTTCTTACACAGATGCTAATGTAGCAGCTCGTTTTAATTACGATACTAATAAAAACGGTAAAGAAGGTGAGCGTAAGGATAGTTATCACCTTAATTTAGATGTTGACTATACAAAAGTATTTTCTACATCTATGCGCGATATAGAGTTTAATGCGGCTGCTAAAGGATATGTTGATCGCTCATCAACAGGTACTAGAACAAATAGTTATGATGGTGCTGCAAGTGCTGATATCTATAATTATTTTAAGCCTAATAGTCGAGGTGCTTTTGTCTATGGTGGCGCTTCAGTAGCGGATGAAAAAGGAAAGGCGAAATATTACGCTGATGCTTTTGTGGGTGCTGGTTATGGTCGTATTGTTGATGCTACGCCCATGTCAAAAGCAATCTTGTTGGTGAATGAGTTAGCTAAACAGGATAAATTAACAGGCACTTTATCGACTGCAGATTATCAAGCTGTCGCTAGAGTCATAGCGAAAGAACTTGAGTATAATGCACGAATCAATAGTTATACTGATAATTACCGCGAGGCTTGGGTTAGCGATATGGCTAATGCCATCAATGCCTCTGGTAAAGTAAAAGGTAATTTAGATGCGGCGGCTGTTTTACGTACTTATGACACATTAGTTAATGGTACATTCGTCAATCGTCGCATTGGTACCAGAGTGAGTGCGGGTGTAGGTTCTGTTATTAAGAATTATACCGGTGAAAATGGTAAGCCCGCTCTTAAAATCGTTGCTGAGCATCACCGTCCACTTAATAACGCTTGGCAATTTAATAACGTAGCGACTTTATCAGGCACAGTAGATAGTGATAACAATGGTTATGATCTTGACAATGTGATGTCATTTGATAAACAAATTAATGTGAAAAGTGTTTGGGAAAACTCTTGGAACCTTAATCGTAACAAACCTAACGGACAGAAAGCGGGTACCAGCAACGTATTATCATCTAAATACAGATATGCTCTAGGTAATCGTCTCTCTTGGGATGCGGGCGTAGTAGTAGAAGATTTGGCTAATAGTAAAGCTGATGGTCATTTCGAAGCGGGTATTGCCTACAAACTACGTTAATCAAAACTGAGTTTGTTCATAGCCAGTAAAGAGAGGTCTAGTACCTCTCTTTGCTTTTTGGGCTTATGCTAAAGTACTCTCATTTTTATACTAAGCGGCTTTAGTACATCTTTATGCAAAGTACTTCTCCTCATCATGAACCGATAGCTTGCTCAGAGTGTGGGGTGGTTCATCAGTTTCAATCGATTCCTACCAAAACTCATGCGGTATGCCAACGTTGTGGTACGATTCTTTACCGCAATCATCCCCATTGGCAAACTCACAGTAGGGCATTGTGGTTGACGGCTGTTATCCTGTTAATTATTAGCCATAGTTTCCCATTGTTTGTAATGCGTGCCCAAGGTATGACTCAGGAACTGACGATTATTCGAGCGGTAACCGCTTTTTGGCAAAGCGATTTATATTTAATCTCCATCCTTTTAGCCCTTAATTTATTGATTCTACCTGCTATGGAGTTAGTCATCGTGGGTTGGATTTTGTTTACTCTGCAACTAAAATGGCGAGCACAACCGGCATTAAATTTATTTCGTTACCTAAGAGAGTTCAAACCTTGGGGCATGCTTGAAGTGTTTATGTTAGGTACTATTGTCGCTATTGTGAAGTTAGGGGACTTAGCCTCGCTAGTTATGGGTATAGCGTTTGTCTCTTTAGGTGGGCTAATTATGGTACTGGCGGCATTAAACACCGCCTTTGAGCCCTTTTGGGTATGGCGTACCTTGGGGCAACTCAAGCACGCTCAAACTCAGCGATGAGTACTTTATTTAAAACTGCACAGGATTATGGTTTGGTGCAATGTGAGATTTGCAATGAACTCAATCAACAGCCTAAAACAGTTTTGAATGAAAAAGTGTCTTGGCATTGTGCGCGATGTGGCGCAACATTAAAGCTTTCCCCGCAGTTCTCCCGCCGTTTAGAAATCACTTGGGCGTTATTGATAGCGGCGGTGGTGTTATTTATTCCTGCTAATGTTTTACCTGTTATGAGTTTATACATATTGGGTAAGGGAAGCCCCAGTACTATAGCAGATGGAGCATGGCAGTTATTCCAACACGGGCAATGGCCGATTGCTTTAATTATTTTTGTAGCGAGTTTGGTGATTCCTTTAGTTAAGATTATAGCGCTGGGGTTTTTATTAATTTCTATTCATTATCGCTCACACTGGCGCTCCAAAGAGCGCATGAAGCTTTATAAAGTGATTGATTATATTGGGCGTTGGTCGATGGTGGATGTGTTTGTAGTAGCGATTTTGGTGGGTATTGTGCAGTTTGGTAATGTGGCATACGTTGAGGCAAATATGGGGTCATTGTCGTTTACTGCGGTAGTCATTTTAACCATGATAGCAGCGCGTACTTTGGATGAGCGCCAGATTTGGGAGTTTGAGCGTGACTGAATCCGAAGTACTCAGTACTCCAGAATCCTCTATACCTGTGGCAATAAAGCGTTCACGTTGGCCTTCACCGATTTGGCTGATTCCACTGATTGCTTTAGGTTTGGCTAGTTGGCTGCTTTATAATTATTGGTATAAACAAGGGCCTACTATTGATGTGCGATTTGCTAATGCTGAAGGTATTGTGGCTGGGCAAACGGTAGTCAGTTACAAAAATGTGGTAGTAGGGCGTGTTGAGCAAGTCTATCTTGCACCACAGGGTAATGGCAAAGATTTAACACCGGTGGTGCGTATGCGTTTAAATCAAGAAATTAAGCCATTAATCAATTGTAATGCTCAGTTTTGGGTCGTGCGTCCACGTATTAAAGGGGCTGAAATTTCGGGGTTAGGTACTTTATTTTCAGGCTCCTATATTGGCTTACACCCTCAACCCTCGAGTACTGAACCTGATACTGGTTTTAATTTATGCTACCAAGCTCTAGAAGAAGCACCTCCCATGAATCCAGAGCGTCCAGGTCGGCAATTTATTTTAGAAGCCGATACGGTGGGGTCGATAGATAACGGTACGCCGATTTTTTATAAACAATTACGAGTGGGCGAAGTGATTGATTACCGTTTAGTGCGGGAAACGGGGCGTTTTGAAATTCGTATTTTTATTGATGATCCCTATTATTCGTTTGTGAGTGCCCATTCGCGTTTTTGGAATGCAGGGGGCTTAGACTTTAAAATGGGAGCAGCGGGGGCTGAGTTTAGAATGGAGTCTTTAAGTGCTTTATTAGTAGGAGGCATTGCTTTTGACACCTCCCCTAATAGAGAGGAAGGTACTTTAGACGTAAGCGCACCTAATACTCGGTTTAACTTATTTAAAGATTATAAAAGTAGTCAAGAGCGTATCTATCGTGACAGGCTTTATTACACTTTATATTTTGAGGGTTCAGTACGGGGGTTAGTGCTGGGTGCTCCTGTAGAGTATCAAGGGATTCCGGTTGGCAAGGTTGAGAGCATTGCTATGGATATGAACCCTAGTACTTTACAAGTGCGTATTCCGGTACGAATTGCCATTGAGCCACAACGTTTTGCTGAAGAGATTACCTTAGATCAAGCTAAATTAATGATGGATAAGTTAGTGGAGCAAGGGGTACGGGCGAAAGTTCAAAATGGCAATTTATTGACGGGTCAGATGTTTGTTTCACTGGCTAAAGAAGATAACCCTCCTGCTGCTACTATTGAAGTCACACAAAGTACTCTTATTTTTCCCACTAGCCCGACTCCTGTAGAGGAGTTGACTCGGATGGCGGTCGGGATTGCGACCGATTTAAAGAGTACTTTATCCAGCATTCGTGGTTTTATGGACTCCAAACAACTGGATCATACCGTCGCTAATGCCAATGATTTGATTGATGATACCCAGCTATTGATGAGTGATGCACGTAAAGCGGTAGCAGATTTGCGGGTAGTATTACAAACACTAGAACAAGAAACGCTCCCTCGTGCCTCTAATGACTTCAGTCGTGTTTCTGCCAGTATTAGTCATGATTTTACCAGCGTGGCGAATAGTGTGAACAAAGCGATTCCCAAAGCCAGCCACGACATTACCAGTGTAGCGAATAGTGTGAACAAAGCGATTCCTACTTTTAGCCATGATGTTACGAGTGTAGCTAATAGTGTCAATAAAGCCCTACCGACGCTCACTCAAAGTTTTAGTACTGCCTCCAACAGTTTTAGCAAAGTACTGCCTGCGGTACAGGAGGATGTACATCGAGTCTCCAATGATTTAGTGGTGACCATGCGTAAATTGCAAAATTCATTGGGGCATATGGATAGGCTATTGGCACAAAACTCGCCTACTCAATATCAGCTCATGGAAATGATGCAGGAGGTAACGGCGGCATCACGAGCTATTCGGGATTTATCCGAGCGTTTGGAGCGCAAGCCTGATTCACTGATTCGAGGACGCAGAGAATGATATTTAAGTGTTGGAGTACTTTAGGCGTATTGGCTTTATTAGCCTTGTCAGGTTGCTCAATAGGGGGCGGTAATGCCAAGGTGGTTTATCACACCTTAAGTACTAGTATGACGATGGGAACAGTAGATGAGGCAACTTCCGCACGGGTTAAAAGTATCGGTATTGGCCCTTTAAAATTACCCTCGTTACTAGACCGCAAAGGCTATGTGATTCGTGAAGGTGATAATACGGTACAGGTGCGCGAATTACACGAATGGGGGGGGGAGTTGCAGGATGAGTTTTTAACCACTCTCACGCAACAAATACAAAATCGTTTACCTCGTACTCGTGTACAACGTATTCCTTGGGAAATAACTCAGACCCCCCAATATCAAGTAAGCTTGGTGGTCACGCAGTTTGATGGTCAAGCTGGAAAAGAAGCCGTGTTATTAGGTACTTGGCAATTACAACAGGCTAGCGATGGACGTATCATTGCTACCTATCCGTTTCAGTTTAGAGCTAAAGTAGTGGGTAAGACCACGAATGATATTGTCAAAGTTCAAACACAATTGGTGGAGCGTTTAGCCCAAACTATTGTGGAGCAACTACCCTAAAAAGTACTCAGCCATATCAATGACTGAGTACTAATTTGATTAGTATTGCAATAGAGTTTAGCTATTAGCAGGAGGAGCGCTCACGGCGGCTCTTACAGTTTCTTGAGGATTACTCAAGCTCCCTGATGCCGCTGCTTCTAATACTGCATCTAGGGGAGTAGCGCTAGAGTCAGGAACAATAGACGTAGTATCAGAAGTACTAGCCGCAACGGTACTCGGTGCGCTGGCTACAGAGCGGGCTAGGGAGTTCTTAGTAGTGTCTTCTGGATATTTGGTCGCTACATAATTATAAAAAGCTCTAAGAGCACTGCCAGACCCTTGATACCCCCACGCTGTTGTTACGAGGTCGCGTGTTTGTACGGGTGGGTAGTAACTCGAGTTTTTAAATTCTTCAAGTTTTGTGCGTAAAAACGCATTGTCGTAGGTCTGACCATTAATCGATGTGGTTTTAGCTGCGAGGTTTTCGACTACGGTTACAGGCGTTTGATTACCGAATCCTGAAGTGGGTCGATTATTCGCTAGTTGGGCAGTAACCTGTTGGAGGATGCCTATGATTAAGTTGGTAATGTTGATTAAATTGAGTGATGAGCCTTGTCCAAAGTTAAAAAGATTCTGAAAGCCCATGTTGGAAGAAGATGAGGGGTGTGAACCAATCCAACGTTTAGCTAAGACCGATGAAGAGTCACTGGATTTGTGTTCTAGTGGTTTGGTAGGGGTTACATTCATTTTATACTCCTTGTACTAAATGAAAGATCAGTAAGCTTTGAATAAATAAAGCCATGACGATCTAGTGTGTTGCTATACACCAGTAGTATTAGAGTCAACCGTTTATCTAGCTAAAGCTTTTAGATCAATGGGAATGGTTTGCAGGATGAGCGCTGAGAGTAGTTTTATTTCGTTTGTCTGATGAGTAGCTTTAATACCCTATCAATACTAAAGCTACCTGATTGGTTAAGTTAATTAATAGCTTATATCAATTAACCATGATTGCCGTGAGTTGCAGTGGGGGCGCTACTAACGGGTGTTGTAGTTGGTGCACTAATCATAGGTGTGGTAGCTGCCACGATACTGCTAGGTGTACTAGTCGCCATTTCTGCTACAGGAGAAGTTACAGTACTAACAACGGGTGTACTCACACTAGTAGGTTCAGTCATTAGACTTAAAAAATTCGGTATGCCAGCAGAGCTCAATAAGACGGGAGTGCTCTCTACCTCAACTTTATTTTTACCCTTAATGACAAACTCATCTTTAGGTGAGGGAGTCGGTGTAGGTACGGGTGTTGGAGTAGGACGTGGTACTACGGTAGGCACAGGTGTTGGAATAGGCAACGGAGTAGGGCGTGGTATTACAGTAGGCACAGGTGTTGGAATAGGCAACGGAGTGGGGCGTGGTACTACAGTAGGTGTGGGAGTCGGGACTGGTGTTGGGGTCGGCGTTGGAATCGGGAGTGGTGCTATGGTAGGCACAGGCGTAGGTACGGGCGTTGGAGTAGGCAGCGGAGTCGGCACGGGTATTGGCACAGGCGTAGGTAAGGGTGTAAGACCCGGAAAAGGAGTCGGCGCTGGCATTGGGTTTTGTGGATTAGGCATTAGAGGAATACCGGGCATACCTCCAAATGGGAAGCCACCTGAATTAGGTGGAGCGACAATAACGGTATTGCGTGGTGGATTACTACCGATTTGTGACACTAAGTTAAGTGCTACTGCTAAATAAGAGCGTAAAGCCTGTTGCGTTTGAATTTGTTGATTTAGAGCATCTTGATTCTGTAATAGATTGTTTAATGTAGTAGTAGCAACAGGAGCAATGCTGGGACTAGACGCGGTAGACGTACGTCCGCCCCCTAATAAACCGGAAAGAAGTCCGAATGTCATGATAATCTCCTTGGATTAAAATCCTGAATAGTTTTGACTCATTACGTAAATCCATGAATGAGTGACGCGCCCGCTAAGTATTGAGGATACTTATAAAATCAGGGATAAGTTCAGGATAGGACGAGGGCTTTTTTCCGATAAGCGTATTGAACGACGTATTATAATAATCAAATTATTTAATCAAAAAATAAGCGCTTATGGTCTTTATATGGGTACTTTTTACTTTAACTAATTAAAAGCTAAAACAGGGGCTTTTTGAGTTGGGTTAGGGGAGCTAGGTACACTTAGCCAATGACCAAACCTGCAAGAGGTGTACTGATGAGTATTATTCAATCTCAATGGATAACAGGGCGAGTACTTAAGCAATATCAATGGACTGAACGCTTATTTTCCTTATGGATTGATGTACCGCTACAGCCTTTTAAAGCAGGGCAATTTGTAAAGTTACAATTGCCTGTTGAGCAACAAGGTGAAGTGAAGCTCTTAGCCAAATCCTATTCATTAGTGAATCCTCCCACGGAGCCTATTGCGGAGATTTTTTATAATCTAGTGCCTAATGGACGTTTATCCAATGCTTTAGCTCAACTCAAAGCAGGAGACTCGATAGAGGTTTCACAGCCAGCTAATGGTTTTTTCATTCTAGATGAAGTACCTAAAGCCGAGTACTTATGGATGATAGCGACTGGTACAGGATTGGGGCCTTATTTATCGATATTACAAACTCCTGAAATATGGCAACGCTTTAAAAAAGTGGTAGTAGTGCAGGGTGTCCCCCTACGTGCCGAGTTGGCATACCAATCGTTATTAAGTACTTTACAACCTGCTCATGCGGAGCAATTAACGGTCATCAGTTGTGTAACACGAGAGCCAAATCCTGATGGATTATCTGAGCGAGTGACAACGGCTTTACAATCAGGACGCTTAGAGCAAGTCGCAGGGCTTGAAATTCACCCGCAAAATACCCATGTTATGTTGTGCGGGAATCATGCCATGTTAGATGAAATGAAGCAGTTATTAGGTCAGCGCGGTTTACAACGTCACTTGCGGCATAAGCCCGGACATATTACGACTGAACAATATTTCTAATAAACATCGAATTATCCTACTAAGGCATGTAAAATCCCTCACCTACTTGGGGTTAGACGATAGAGACAGATGAATACGGATTACCTAGATTTTGAACAGCCGATAGCTGATCTACAAAAACAAATTGATCAATTACGAGCCACCACCCACTCTGAACTCAACATCAGCAGTGAAGTGTCGATGCTAGAAGACAAGGCTCAATCGCTGACCCGCTCTATTTTTGCGAAACTAACACCTCGCCAAGTATCACAAGTAGCGCGTCATCCTAAGCGTCCTTATACCTTGGATTTGATTGCCTTAATGTTTACCGATTTCCAAGAGTTGCACGGTGATCGAGCGTTTGCTGATGACAAAGCTATTATTGGTGGCTTAGCACGTTTTAATGGCGAAAGCGTGATGGTCATCGGTCATCAAAAAGGACGTAATACCAAAGACAATATTATGCGTAACTTTGGTATGCCGCGTCCCGAAGGCTATCGCAAAGCCTTACGCCTTATGCGTATGGCAGAGAAATTCCAATTACCCATTTTGACCTTTATTGATACGGCAGGGGCTTACCCCGGTATTGGTGCGGAAGAGCGCGGTCAAAGTGAAGCCATTGCCCGCAATTTGTTTGAAATGGCGCGCCTTAAGACACCTATTATTTGTACCGTAGTGGGAGAAGGGGGATCGGGTGGCGCATTAGCGATTGGGGTGGGTGATCGGGTGATGATGTTGCAATACGCTACTTACTCGGTTATTTCACCGGAAGGTTGTGCGTCAATTCTGTGGAAAACGGCTGAAAAATCAGCAGAAGCAGCAGATGCGATGAATATCACAGCAGAGCGTTTAAAAGGCTTGGATTTAATTAATCAAATCATTCCAGAGCCATTGGGCGGGGCGCATCGCAATCATACCGAGCTTGCCAAAGTCTTGAGTGAGGCACTTGAAACTAATCTCAAAGAGCTTAAAGCGTTACCCATTGATGAACTACTAGAGCAACGTTATCAGCGTTTAATGAGCTTTGGACGTTACGAAGAATAATAGCTCACCGCGATTGAAAGATGCCCTAGAGCGCATCTTTCAATTAGCGCCGGTCACCGGCTTAGTACTGGCCTACAGTGGTGGTTTAGATTCACATGTGCTTTTGCATTTAGTGGCTCAATTTAAAGTACGGCATCCTACTATTCCTGTTCGTGCCATTCACATTCATCATCAAATCCAAGCGATTTCAGCCGAATGGGTCGAGCACTGTCAGCAGCAATGCCAAATACTGAATATTCCACTCATCATTAAAACCCTAAATTTGGCTTTAGACGCCGGTGAAAGTGTTGAGGCACTAGCGCGTGAGGCACGGTATCAGGCATTTAGCCAAGTACTTCAATCTAATGAAGCGCTATTAACGGCACATCATCAAGATGATCAGGCGGAAACCTTATTACTGAATTTATTGCGCGGTTCGGGAGTTGAAGGTTTGGCAGCAATGCCAGAGATTCGTCCCTTAGGACAAGGCTATTTAATCCGCCCACTCTTACAGTATTCACGAGCTGAATTAGAGCAATACGCTAGTACTTACCAGCTTGATTATATTAATGATCCCAGCAATAGCGATACACGCTTTAATCGCAATTTATTACGTCATCAAGTATTCCCCTTACTAGAGCAACGCTGGCCAGCAGCTAAAGTACTCCTAGCACGCGCCGCGCAATATCAACAAGAAGCCGTAGCGCTGAATCAACAATTATTAGACAGCTACTTACCCCAAGTACTGGGTTCTAAGCCGAGTACTTTATCGGTGCGTGCTTTATTAAAGTACTCGACTCTTATTCAAAAAGCCTTGCTTCGCCATTGGTTGAAAATCCAAGGTTTTACGGTACCCGAAGCAAAGCGCCTAGACAGTATTTTGAGCCATGTACTGAGGGCTAAAGAGGAGGCTAGTCCTTTAGTACACTGGTCAGGTTGTGAGGTGCGGCGGTATCGAGATGACCTTTATGCTCTAAAATCGTTGAGTACTTTGGGTACTGAGCTGAGATGGGATGGGCTAAGCCCGATAGTATTTAATGAGTACTTAGTGATGCCAGTAATGGTGGAGAAGTACTTAGCCTCAAAAGCAAATTTAACCTTTATTATTCGCAGTCGCCGCGGGGGCGAGCGTTTTTGGCACGGCAAGCAGCGTCTTGACCTGAAAACCTACTGGCAAACTAAGGGAGTTCCGCCTTGGGAGCGTGAGCGTAGACCTTTGATTTATTTGGACTCTGAGTTGATTCTCGTGCCGGATGTTGAATTTGCTAGTTCTTTCACCTAATAATCGTGTACATCATAATAATTGAAGTACTTGTCATTGTTAGGAGCACAGTATGCTGACTTTAACCCTCAATGGTGTTGCCAAAGAGCTAGATGTTTCGCCGGATATGCCATTGCTATGGGCATTGCGCGACCATGCTTTATTGACAGGAACCAAATATGGCTGTGGTATGGCGCAGTGTGGCGCGTGTACGGTACACGTTGACGGGCAACCTGTGCGGTCGTGTATTACTCCTGTGGGCAGTGTCGCCGGTAAAGCCATTACGACTATTGAAGGAGTAGCATCCAAAGCCGCTAAAGCTATTCAAGAGGCTTGGGTAGGCTTAAATGTACCGCAATGTGGCTACTGCCAATCGGGGCAAATTATGTCCGCGGTGGCTTTACTCGAATCTAATCCCAAACCCACTGATGCAGACATTGATCAAGCGATGCAAGGTAATATTTGCCGTTGTGCGACTTATCCGCGCATTCGTGCCGCTATTCACCAAGCCGCCCAGTCTTTGAGCTAAAGGAGCTTACTGATGTCTACGATTGTAAATCTCAGCCGCCGTCAATGGCTCAAATCTACTGCGGTGACCAGTGCAGGTTTAACTTTAGGTGTGTATTTTGGTGAGGCTCTAGCGAAAGACGAGCCTAGTACGCCTGCTACACAAAGTACTTCTGAAGCCACTAGCACAACTTTCGAGCCCAATGCGTTTGTTCGGATTAGTCCTGATAATACGGTGACTGTAATCGTCAAGCACTTAGAAATGGGGCAGGGCAGCCATACCGGTTTAGCCTCGTTAGTCGCCGATGAGCTAGATGCTGATTGGGCATTAGTCAAAACCGAACATGCTCCTGCTGATGCAACCCGTTATAATAATTTAGCGTGGGGGCCTGTACAAGGTACGGGGGGTAGCAGTGCAATGGCAAACTCCTTCATGCAAATGCGTGAAGCAGGCGCGACGGCTAAAGCCTTATTAATCGCGGCGGCGGCTCAACAATGGTCAGTACCGGCTAGTGATATCACTGTTGCCAAAAGCGTGATTTACCACAAAGCCACTAATAAACAAGCCACTTTTGGCGACTTAGCCAATGCTGCTGCCACCCAAACCCCACCCAAAGATATTAAGCTCAAAACGCCTGATCAATTTATTTATATTGGTAAAAATAATCTCAAGCGGGTAGATAGCAGTTCCAAAACGAATGGTACGGCCGTGTATACCCAAGATTTACACTTGCCCAATATGCTGGTAGCGGTAGTTGCTCATGCACCATTGTTTGGAGCAACGGTAAAAAGTGTCGATGCCACTAGCCTGAAAGACATTAAGGGGTTTGTAGATACCGTTAATTTAGGCAATGCTGTCGCGGTATTGGCGAATGATTTTTGGAGTGCCAAACAAGGGCGCGATGCCTTAAAAATCGAATGGGATGATAGTCAAGCCTTTAAGCTCAACAGCAGCGATATTCAAAGCCAATACCAACGCTTAGCCACGGAAGCAGGTAAAGTCACGACACAAAAAGGTAGTACGGATAAAGCCTTATCACAAGCCGCTAAAGTACTCACCGCTGCGTTTGAGTTTCCCTATTTAGCCCATGCCGCCATGGAGCCTATGAATTGTATAGTGCAGTTAAAAGACGGTCACTGTGAAATTTGGAATGGCGATCAGCTCCAAACCTTTGATCAAATGTTTGCCGCTAAATTACTCAATATTGATCCCGCTAAGGTCAAAATTAATACTGTTATGGCAGGTGGCTCGTTTGGGCGTCGAGGTAATCCGCACTCCGATTATGTGCTGGAGGCGGTCAAGATTGCCCAACTATCCAAACGTGATGTACCGATCAAAATGGTGTGGACACGCGAAGATGATATGCAAGCTGGACATTATCGCCCCTACAACTATCACACATTGCGGGGGGCTTTGGACAAAGACGGGAATTTAATCGCGTGGCATCAGCGTATTGTTGGGCAGTCGATTTTAGCGAATACGCCGATGGCAGGCATGATGCAAGGAGGCTTTGACCCTACCTCTGTCGAAGGTGCTGCGGGTGGGTATCATATTCCGAATGTCACTATTGAGCTACATTCACCCGAATTAGGTGTACCGGTACAATGGTGGCGTTCAGTCGGGCATACTCATACAGGCTATTCAACGGAAGTATTTATTGATGAGTTAGCAGTGGCAGCGGGCAAAGATCCCGTTGAGTTTCGCGCTAAATTACTAGAGCAAGAGCCACGCTTACTAGGTGTGCTTAAGCTCGCAGCTGAAAAAGCTAACTGGAATACCCCTTTAACGGGTAAACGTGGGCGCGGTGTGGCGGTGGTGGAATCATTTAATACCTATGTGGCACAAGTGGCAGAGGTGACGGTAAACGATGATGGTACTTACTCGGTGGATAAAGTCGTCTTGGCAGTCGATTGTGGTTGGGCGGTCAATCCTGATGTGGTGTATGCCCAAATGAGTGGTGGAGTAGGGTTTGGTTTAGCCGCCGCGTTGAGCGGTAAGATTACGCTCAAAGAGGGTAAAGTTGAACAATCGAATTTCCACGACTATACCGTATTACGCATTAATCAAATGCCTAAAGTTGAGGTGCATATTGTCAATTCTGCTGAAAAACCAACAGGAGTGGGTGAGCCTGCTGTACCACCAATTGCCCCTGCGGTAGCGAATGCACTGAGTGCGGTAACAGGTAAACGTTATTACACCTTGCCTTTGCCTAAGCAAGTGTAGGGCGAGTACTTTAATGGCACATACGGATTTAGCCTTATTACAAAGTGCTAGGCAGTGGTTAGAGCAGGGTAAGCCAGTTTTGCTATTTACGGTGGTGCAAACCGCAGGGTCTGCACCTCGTCCCATTGGCTCGCTTATGGTTATGAGTACTGATGGATTAATGGCTGGCTCTGTTTCAGGGGGATGTGTAGAGCAGGACTTATTGGAGCGTGCGGCACAAGGTGAGTGGAATCACTTGCCTTATGCTCAACTACTGGTGTTTGGTGGCACTAAAGAGCAAGCTGAGTGTTTTAAATTGCCCTGTGGTAGTGAGTTAAAACTCATTATTGAGCCTTTAAGCTGGCGTGAAGTAGAGCGATTAGTGACTTTGTTAAGCCAAGGAGGACGGGTTGAGCGTACCCTGAATCTTAATACGCATACAGCACAAAGTACTCCTACGCACTTAGGTGAGCGTTTTTATTGGGATGGTGTGATTTTGACTCGAGTGTGGGGAGTCAGGTGGACAGCTTTATTGATTGGGGCTAATGATTTAGGTAAGGCAGTCGCGCAGATGGGGTTATTGCTGGATTATCGTATAGTAGTTTGTGATCCACGAGTAGAGTACTCCTCACAATGGTCAGTTCCCGATACAGAGTTAAGTACTTTAATGCCCGATGAAGCGGTATTAGCATTAGGTGAGTACTTGCCTTGTAGTTGTGTATTAGCGATGACGCATGATCCCAAATTAGACGATATGGCTCTAATGGAAGCGCTTAATACCAAAGCCTTTTATGTGGGTGCATTAGGTTCAAAAGTAGCGAGTGACCGCCGACGTGAGCGCTTAGCCCAACTTAATATTGATAGTGAAAATATTGCTAAGTTGCACGCCCCTATTGGTTTAGCGATTGGTAGTAAAACTCCGGCTGAAATTGCAGTGGCGATTTGGGGGCATATTACCCATTTGCGCCGCCACACTTAAGATATTAGAAATAAAAAAAGAGGCTTACTGGGAAAGTAAGCCTCTTAGCGTAGTTAAAACTCTATTAGTTAACTAATAATGAAGTACTGGCATCCTGCCATACTAGTCAACTCAATTAATATTATAGTGTAGTCACTGTGCCTGATGCCGAAATAGGCGTCGAAGTAGCGGCTACATTAGCACCATTAAAGCGATTGAAGTTGGCAAAACTGGTATCAAATAAATTACCTACTTGATAGCTTTGATAAGTTTTGTCACCCGCCTGAGCGATACCACCATTGACACGCTCTAATACGCCTGTACCGTCCCAGTCCTGACCAACACGCGCTACACCATCGCCATCGGCGGTTTGTCCCCATAAGCCATGAGGCATCACACCATCAGCGGCAACGTTTTGGCTGCTAAATTGGGTACTCATTTCAGTACCATGATTATTAATCGTAATGCGATATTCTGCCGTACGCACGATGACTTCATTACCAGATTTGGTAACAGCGCCATTGGCATGAATACCATCACCCACTGCTTGACCATTGATCAGTAGTTTGCCGTCCAAACCAAATTGAACCTTATCTGAGCCAACCGTCACGCCTACTTTAGAGATAAAGTTGTTTTCAAACAAACCATTAACTTGTACCCCTTTATCACTCAATAAGTTATAAACTGCGCCATTGTCACCTTTAATATTGTACTCATCGCCCTCTGCCCCTTTGAAGTGAGGGTCGCCATTCACTTGAGCATTGGGGTTATTAATAGGGGTTTGATTGCCAATGGTAGAGTTTGCATTAGGGTTACAAGTATTGAGTAAGTTTAATAATGCAGCATTAAACTGATCAAAATTCATAGCACCATTATTAGCAGTCATTGCGCTAGTGAGTAATGAGCCATCTAATAATCCATTGACAGCGTGATTCGCAAAAATACGATTAGCCGCTTCACGAGTAATACCCATCGCATTAGCAAAACCACTGAATTCTGCTGCGGTAAACTTGCCATCCGAACCTGCATAACGAGTTATTTGAGCTTGTAGCTCATTGGCTTGGAGAGTGCGATCACTACCCGCCACTTGAGCAAATACAGACTCGTTAGATACCACACCCGTAAATTTATCGGGAGTCGGTTTCGGGGACACTGGCGTATTAGGGGTTGGCGTGGGAGTAACAGGTGTATTAGGGGTTGGACTACAAGAGTTATTAGTACTAGGTGTTGTTGGCGTGTTAGCACTAGGAGCGTTACTGCCTGTTGTACTAGTACGACCTGAGCCACCAAGTTGGTTAAGGAAATTACTAATCAAATTATTTAAGCTAGAGCCTGTGTTAGCCCATGCATTATAACCAAAATTAAAGCTCGATAATGGTGAGTAGTTATTAGTCGTACCATAACATGAGTTTGAGGTTGTTCTAGACGAGGTCGAGCCGTAATTGAAAATATTAAACATTAAGGATGCTCCTTGAGGTATACAACAGCGGTATTAGTCTTTCTTATGAAACCCTTACCGATATAGCGTACATTGTGGAGCATGTGGGAGAGCGTTGGCTGTAGTATGAATGATGAGTGGACAGGTTTATGCGCTAAAAGTCTTGTGGTTATCAGGGGTGCTTAATTATTAAAATTAATCAGTAGTACTTTAATCATACGATTATTTTAAAAGCGGATTGCGGCTCAAGTATTTATTCTCTATTAGGCCGCGCAAAACCACGGCCTAAATGAGCAAGTTGTTAGACTAAATTACTCACAACCCATAAACACATGTGCCAAGGTAATCCGTGGTTTAGCGGTTTCTGATTTAGCGCTATCAGTAGCAGTACTCGTATCAACACTAGGCTGCGTTACGACATTTGGAGTACTTGGGTTAGTTTCCCTAATGGCAGGTGACTTTTGAGTAGCTTGACGCTCAGTGTGCTCTGCTGGCGCTGGACGAGTAGAACGTGTTTCGCGAGGCATGCGCTCTGTACGCTCACGACGTTCAGTCGGTTGTTCGTTGCGTTCACGAGGTTTAGTATCGCGTTGTTCTTTCGTGCGTTCTCGACGCGCATTTGAATCACGTGACGGCGTTTGTAACCCTTCTAACCATTCAGGTTTAATCGCGCATACGGGAATCGCTTTACCGGTGTAGGCTTCAATATCGGGTAAATAAAACGCGGTATCTTCACAAGCAAAACTATGAGCCTCACCCGATGCGCCCGCCCGCGCAGTACGCCCAATACGGTGAACATAATCTTCAGCGACTTGTGGCAAATCAAAGTTAAATACGTGAGACACATCACTAATATGTAACCCTCGCGCGGCCACATCGGTTGCAATCAAAATTTGATATTTGCCCGCTTCAAAATCTTTCAGTAAACGCTCACGTTTAGATTGGCGCACATCACCGGAGATCAGTCCCGCACTAATCCGATTACCGCGTAAGTAATCATTTACCTTTTCAGCTCCATATTTGGTGTTCACAAACACAATAGCGCGAAAGGGATTAAATTCACGAATCAGGTTAACCAATAAAGAAATTTTTTCCTTATTAGCAGGGAAATACAAATGCTCGGTAATATTAGCAGCACTGACCGTTTGCGATTCGATTTTGACGGCGACAGGGTTATCCATATGTTCATAAGCTAGCTCTAGTACTTTTTGTGACAAGGTAGCCGAGAACAACATATTTAGGCGTTGAGAGGGATCAGGTAGTTTGCGTAGTAAATAGCGTACGTCTTGAATGAAACCCATATCAAACATACGATCGGCTTCATCTAGTACCATCGCCTGAGCATGATCTAAACGAAAAACGCCTTGTTTAAAATAGTCGATCACTCGTCCGGGCGTACCCACTAAGACATCTACCGTTTCTTCAAATTGGCGGCGTTGTTGATCATAGCCAGCACCCCCATACACTAACACTGAGCGTAAACCTGTGTGGCGACCTAGTTCTTCAGCATCACGAGCTACTTGAATCGCTAATTCACGAGTCGGCGCTAAGATTAAGCAGCGTACATCGCCCGCTTGTGGGTTTTCCAGAAGGTGAGTCAATAGATGTTGAAAGACTGAAACTAAGAAAGCACCTGTTTTTCCGGTTCCAGTTTGAGCCTGCCCAGTCACATCGTGACCTTGCAAAGTATGAGGTAAAGTTGCTGCTTGAATGCGAGAACATTGTACAAATCCGCTTTCAGTCAAGGAGCGTATTAAATCGGGGTGTAACGCAAATGCGTCAAACCGAGTATCACTTAAATATTGATTATCCATGCCTTAAGCATAACACACTGTAATTTCGAATAAATTAACCGTTTAGTTAAAACGACGTGACTAGCATTGCTTTGTCAGTGTCGTGAGACTAGCACTAAAGGTTTATAAACTACACGTTTTTTAGCAAAAAAAACTCTATAAAATAACGCTCAGTCAGTTTTGGTGATCGTTAAACTATAAATTAATAAAAGGCTTAAACCAAATCCTTAGAGTGTTCCTTGTTATTGCGAGTTCTTGTGTAATTGAGTAGTTTAGAAAGTTATTTAATATGGTTTAGGTTTAAATAATTATTATGTTCTTTCCCCTAAGAGGCTTCGTATGAGTACAACAAGCCCCTATATTACTGAGCAAGTGACCCATGTAACCCATTGGAATGATAGGCTCTTTTCATTTCGTACGACACGCTCACAAAGCTTCCGCTTTATTAATGGTCAATTCGTCATGATTGGTTTAGAGGTCGATGGCAAACCGCTAACACGTGCTTATAGTATTGCCAGTGCTAATCATGAAGATTTTTTAGAGTTCTTTAGTATTAAAGTCCCAGACGGTAAATTAACCTCGCGCTTACAGCATTTACAAGTAGGTGATTCAGTATTGGTGAGTCGCAAACCCACAGGTACTTTAGTATTACGTGATCTAAAACCCGGTAAGCGTCTGTTTTTACTAGCAACAGGGACGGGGTTAGCGCCGTTTATGAGTTTGGTGCATGATCCTGACATGTACGAGCAATTTGAATCTATTATTTTAATTCACGGCGTACGTTGGGCGAGTGAGTTGGCGTATCGTGATTATTTAACTCAAGTACTGCCTAATCATGAGTTTTTAGGTGAATGGGTACGTGAAAAACTCATTTATTACCCTACAGTAACCCGTGAGCCTTTTATACATAACGGGCGTATTACTCAAGTCATTCCCTCAGGGCAACTATTTAAAGATATTAATCAAGAGCCTCTGAACTATGCCATGGATCGAGCCATGCTATGTGGTAGTCCCTCCATGCTGGAGGATACTTGCACTATGTTAGATAGTTTTGGGTTAGTCATGTCGCCCCGTCAAGGTGAACAGGGCGATTATGTTATTGAGCGCTCGTTTGTAGAGAAGTAACAGCCCTTATACACAAAGTGACCTACTGAGACAGTATATCGATTAGTAGGTCACTGAGTATTTTACATGTGATTATGATTTTCTAGACCGTTAGTACTGTTATAGCCTTTGATTAAAGCGGCATATTGTTCGTTACTCAAAGTACTCTGTAATAAACGGGCACAGTCTGCTTTTAAAGTTAAAATATCCCGTTCTTTACCTAACATTTTATCAATTAAAGCGGTGGTTTCAGTTGCAGGCGCTGTTCCGCTTAACATTGTATCGCGAAGCTCACCTCGTAACTCTGCATATTCACCTTCTAGCTGTTCACGTTTTGGTTTAGCCACGCCTACCCATGGATCAATAATAGCTTTTTGGGAGGGAGTGATACCTAAATTAGGTTCGGCTACTTTCTTGTAATAAGTCATTAATGTAATCAAAGGTACGGGTGCATCTGGGCTAGTTGCAGCCATAGCAGCGTTATTAGTACTGTTATTAGTAGGCATCATTGAGCTTGTTTGAGTGGCAGAGACGGGAGTACTGACGCCACTGAAAATACTTTGTAGTAGGTTAGTCGCTATATTAGTGAGCTGCCCTAGGAGGTTACTAAAGTTCGGTATTTCAATTTTATTACTAGGGCTAGGGGGGCGTAATGCCGTGCGTACCTGTTGAATCGCTGTCGATAATGCATTGAGTGGTTGGCTAGTTTGCAGAAAACTCATGTTCAATTCCTTATGAATTATTATCCCAATAAAAAGTACTCAGATGAGCAATACGGTTGTTCGATAGTGTCTGAGTTAATAGTTCGTTAAATATAAAGAGTTGAACACAAAGACTCAGTAAAGAGCGGACAGAGTGCTGATATCGATGGGACTGATGGAGCTGCATTGATAAGAATCAAATATTAACGTATTTATTAAAACAGAGATTATTTAGGCAGCAATTAGAGACGCTATCATGTACAGGAGGATTCATAATAGCCTTAAATCTTTAGAAGTTAATGGGAGAGTCTTATGCCTGTAATAACCACGGCTGACGGGACAGAGTTGAGCTACGATCTACAGGGACAAGGTGAGCCATTACTATTATTAAGTGGTCAAGCCCAAGATCGTACCTTTTGGGATAAAGTACTTCCCTGTTTAGCCCAACACTTTCAAGTGATTCGGTTTGACTATCGAGGTACAGGACACAGTACTCAATCCTTAGCCCTGCCTTATAGCACTCAACTGTTTGCACAGGATGCCGTCCAACTACTAGAGGCATTAGCTTTGCAACGTGTACATGTATGGGGTTATTCGATGGGGGGTCGCGTCGCGCAATGGCTAGCGATTGATTATCCCACACGAGTAAAGTCGTTAATTTTGGGTGCTACGACGGTTGGCAAACAGGGTATTCCCCGCGATGCCGAAGCTAATCTATGGTTAATGTCGGGTGATATTAACAAAATGAGTACTTTACAATATTCACCAGAATTTGCGGCGCAACATCCAGAGCTATTAGCGCCCTCCAATACTCCGCCTCGCCAGCGCCAATTGCACTTTAAAGCGAGTGAAACCCATGACACTTTGGACTCTATCAATCAGATTCAAGCGCCTACCCTAATTTTGCACGGTGGCGAAGATCGTATTAACCCCACCGCTAACGCATTTCTAATGGCTAAGCATATTCCACAAGCGCAAGTAGTCATTATTGAGCACGGACGCCACGGTTTTATTGATGAATATGCGGAGTACTCGTGTGAGCTAGTATCACAATTTATTAATCGTATAGGTAGGGAATAAAACGGCTAGTATATTGATTAAATGAGGTTTGGTCTGAGCGTTTGTTTCATTTCATACGAGTCTAGAATAATGATGATTATGCTTTAAGTACTTGAGGCATTAATCATCCTCAAGTACTTAAGTAGTTACCTCATCCTTCTAAAGCTGTTGTCAGTACTTCCCGCACTACTTTTTCAGTCAGGCGTGCTGAGCATAACTCAATAAACCGATAAGCATAGCCGCGCAAATAATGCCCATGCCGCACCGCGATTTGAGTCGTATTGGCTTTAAATAATTTTGAGGCATCCAACAGTACTAACCCCGCATCGCGCTGGGGGTTAAAGGACATAGATGCCAAAATGCCTACCCCCAAACCCAATTCCACATAAGTCTTGATTACATCAGAGTCTAGGGCAGAAATCACAATATCCGGTTTTAAGCCTGCCTCCTCAAACGCTTCATCAATATGATGCCGACCCGTAATCCCCCCGTAATAAGTAATCAAGGGGTACTTAGCCAATAAGTCTAGGGTCAGATAAGGTTCGTGAGTTAGCTCATGCCCTTTTGGTACAACAACAGCGTGATTCCAATCATAAAACGGGAACGTCGCCAAATTATTAGTATCGTTTAAGGCTTCGGTAGCGATACCAATATCCGCTTGACCCGATTGTAACATTTGCACAATTTCAGTCGGACGGGATTGATGTAAAACCAAATGTACCCTAGGAAAGAGCTTTTTAAACTCCGACACAATCGGGGGCAAAATATACCGCGCTTGAGTATGTGTGGTAGCAATTGTTAATGAGCCTTCTTCGCTATTGCTAAACTGCTCAGCTAATTGCTTAATGTTATTAGCATCTAGCAATAAGCGCTCCACAATCGCTAAAAGCTCGCGCCCTGGTTCGGTTAGACCTAACAAGCGTTTACCACGACGCACAAATAACATCACACCCAATTC